>NZ_PJBR01000135.1:0-5895 GCF_002863625.1 Pseudoalteromonas sp. MelDa3
ATATAACTCTCAGTAACTTCTATTTTTTGACTCTTTAATAAATGTAATTGTATAAAATGTATCTACTTTATTTTTTAAATTTTACTGTTTTATTGGCCTAAGTTAAATTTTTTAACTACTACAAAATTAGTTGTTTTGATTTAATCGCATTTATACTTTTACGCTGTTAATGTATGTTAATATTGTGTGATATCACATGTATTACAAAAACAGTCATTGTTTTTGATTTTTTGATTGCGCAGGAGACTTTTGGGTGAAAATATCACAACGTTTATTTTGGCCATTACTTTTTGTGTGCCCTCTTGTAACGGCTGAGCCGTTTGAAGATGAAGACCTCGATCTTGATGCTTTAATGGGTATGGATGTGCAAGCGACTTCTGCGATGAAAAGAGCACAATCAGCATTTGATACCGCTTCATCTATTTATGTATTAAGTAAAGAACAAATTACTAAATCTGGTGCTACATCAGTACCTGAAGCACTAAAAATGGTGCCGGGTTTAATTGTCCGTCAGCTCGATAACAATCAATGGGCTATTTCCTCAAGAGGCATTGCCTCTCGCTTTTCAAGCAAATTATTGGTTATGATTGACGGACAAAGCTTATATACCCCAAAGTTTGCCGCTGTTTATTGGGAAACACTCAACGTTCCTTTGTACGATATTGAACGTATTGAAGTTATACGCGGACAAGGCGGATTACTTTGGGGAAGTAACGCAAATAATGGCGTTATTAATATCATTACTAAAAATAGTATTGATACTCGCGGTGGATACGCAAGTGTAACAACTGGTAATCAAATAAATGTTGATGCTAATCTTCGCTACGGTGGTGATATAAGTAACATAGGCAGCTACCGTGTGTATGGGCACTTAAAAGATGCTAATGAATCAAAAAAAGGGATCTCACTCGCTCCTAACGACACAACTAAGCAAAATTCTTTAGGTTTTAGAGCTGACTTCACCCCTAATGATGAGTGGTCTGCGCTACTTCAGGGTGATGTAACTCATTCCACACTTGGCCAAAACTACCGAGGTGTTGTCGATGAAACCAACGAAAACATTTCATTTTCAGATGATTTAAAGCGAACAGACTCGCGCATAATGGCGCGCCTTGAAAACAGAATGTCGCCAGATGCCAATCAAATGCTACAAATTTCTTGGCTTAAACAAAATGGCTCTCAAAATTATATTAAAGAAGACTTTGAATCGATAGATATTGATTATCAAATGAACTTTATATATCAATCTCTACAGTTAGATTGGGGGTTGAACTACCGATACAATTCTATATCTTTCGCAGAAAGTGTATTTTTAGATAGCGATAAAAACTTTGATAGCCTCAAACAATATGGTGCACTTGTTCAAGCTCAATATAATGTGACTCCTGACACTCTCGACTTTATTGTTGGTACTAAGCTTGATCATAACGATTTAACTGGCTGGGAAAATCAACCATCAGCAAGACTTATATACAAACCAGTAGATAACCATCTTACTTGGGGAGCAATATCGCGAAGTGTGCGTACACCAACATTAATTGAGTTTAACGATAATTTTAAAGTTAATGGTACAGAAATTAAAGATCTTACCGGTTTAAGTTCAGGCTTTGACCAAATAGACGACTACCGAATTGCAACCTACCTAAATGGTAATGACAAAGTTAAATCAGAAAACTATCTATCTTATGAATTAGGCTACCGTTTTACTGCTAACGATTGGTCATTAGATCTTTCTACTTATTATACCGATGCTAAAAACGTAGCGGTTATTGATATGAATACGCATGCTGAACAATTCACTCCTATACTTGATTTATTTCTAGCAGGGAGAATTCCAGAAGTATTTCAAGCACTAACAATGACTCGTATAGATTTAGACTTTGCATCTGTAGCAGACACAACCACTAAAGGGTTCGACTTAGTAGTATCATGGCAACCAATTGATAATCTCAATACTGAGTTTGGTTATAGTTACACCGATTATAACTACGATTTACCTCCTAGAGTAGAGCCCGCTATCGGGTATGACTCTAAAAACAGGCAGTTATTTGCAAAAGCCGATTATTCTTTTTTAACCAACCATAACGTGTTTGCGACATTACGAGCAGTAAACTCAAATGCATATAATACTGATAATTACACAACGTTAGATATTAGTTGGAATTGGCAGGCTACACCTGTGTGGTCTACTGCAGTTTCGGGTAAAAACCTATTTTCAGGTTCACATATTGAGTACAGTAATACGCGCGAAACCTATACATTACCAAACTATATTGATGAATGTATTACGTTTACAATTTCAGCAAATTTCTAAGCTAATTAGATGATTAAATTAAGAAGTCTAATTCACAGAAGCTTAATAGCCTTGGTACTTTTAAGTACCAGCGTTGACGCTGTTGAAAAAGAATACATGCTAAAAGCAGGCTTCTTGTATAACTTTGCACGTTTTGGACACTGGGATTCTCATTTAGAGCCCCTTGATCAATTTACTATTTGTAGCCCTGATAAATACTTTATTGATGTGGCTAACACCGCTCTAAAAAATCGCACTATAAAAAAATTACCTTTACATAATAAATTAGTCACTATTGATGAAGTCACAACATCTGCGTGTAACATGCTATTTATCACCTCAGATACATTTGCTCAGTGGCAAAACATAACTCCTTTAGATCTAAAAAATATTATGGTCATTGGTGAAACAGACTCATTTATTGAAAATGGCGGCCATATCAGATTCTTTCTTTCCAGTGGTAAAATTCGCTTTGAAATTGCACCACAACAGCTTAAAGATGCAGGCATTACTATGAGTTCAAAAGTACTACGACTTGCACGCGTTGTAGATAGGTAATGCAATGAAAAAACTATTTGCATTAAATACAATGAGCAAAAAATTATTATTCATCTTAATGAGTGTCGCACTTGTATCAACCGCTACAGTAACCATTGTATTTAGTGCTTATGAAATCACCAGCGCTAAAGAAGAACAAATAGAAAGCCTGGGGTCGCTGTCTAAAATGCTTTCACCCAATATAACTGCTGCACTTATGTTTAATGATATAGATGCAGTACAAGAGCTTATAAACCCAATACTTATACGCTCAGATGTTATTAGTATAATGGTAACGAGTATGACTGGTGAACAACTTGTTATTGCTCAAGCCGAAAATGAAGAAATAGAACAAAGCATTGAGGTTAATACCCCCCTTCAGCTCGATATGCATGATTATGGCGTATTAAAAATACGCGCTAACAACAGTTACATTCAAGACAGAATCACTTTTTACTTTAAATTTATAATGATTTTGATGGTCTTTACCTTTGCTATCAGCCTCATTTTATCCCTTTTGCTAAGGCGCCGCTTTTTAAACCCTATTTTATATTTAGCACAAACAGCAAATAAAATAACAACGTCACATGATTATAGTTTACGCGCTAAACAACTATCACAAGATGAAGTCGGACAGTTAACTTCTTGTTTTAACGATATGCTATACAACATTGAGCAAAGAGAAAGCTCATTAGAAAACCAAGTTAGGCTTCGTACTAATGAACTTGAAAATGCAAATATTCAGTTGCAACAATATGCTTACCAAGACGGGTTAACCGATTTACCAAATAGACGGTATTTTTACGAGAAACTACAAAGCTTAGTAAGTATTAAGGGAATGAAATTCGCACTTATATTTATAGATTTAGATGGTTTTAAAGAAGTAAACGACAGCCTTGGACATGACTACGGTGATTTATTATTACACCAGGTAGCAACGAGGCTGCAAAGCTGTATAACAACAAAAGATACAGTAGCACGCTTAGGTGGAGACGAATTTACATTAATTTTAGAGGGTGTAAGTAGCCCTGATGAAGCATCAAAAATTGCCGAAGCTGTAAAAAGCAGTTTAATGCAGAGCATTAAAATAAAAAAAGAAACAGTCTATGTTACTGCAAGCATAGGTTTAACGTTTTTCCCTGCTGATGGTTTAACAGTAGAAGAGCTTGTTAGACGTGCTGATCAAGCGATGTATTTATCTAAAAATAAAGGGCGGAATCGCTATGAGTTTTTCTCCTATGCTATCGAAGAAAAAGCCACAGAGAAGCGTCGCCTGATAGAAGAGATACGCACTGCAATTGTAAAAAACCAATTTGAATTATATTACCAACCTATATTTTCAATTGATGGGAAATCAGTACCTAAAGCTGAAGCCCTTATTCGTTGGAACCACCCTGAACGAGGCCTAATAGGGCCCAATGAATTTATACCTGTTGCTGAAAAAAACGGATTGATAAACGATATCGGCCAATGGGTAAAATCTCAAGCAATTCAAGATACCGTCCTATTCAATGTTTTAAGTGAAAAGACAATTCAAGTCAGTGTAAATACATCACCTCTTGAAATTGACCGCGCTGGTTGCTGGGTGGATGAATGGATTGTTGCAAGTAAAAAGTACCAACTACCCGCCAACACTATTTTAATTGAAGTCACTGAAAATACCTTAATGGATCCAGATTCGTCAATACAGCGACAATTAAAACGCTTAAGCACTATTAATATAGACATAGCGATTGACGACTTTGGTGTTGGTTATTCTTCTTTGGCGTATCTACAGCGCTTAGATATAGATATTTTAAAAATAGATCGCTCATTTATAAGCGATATTGAATCAAACGATAATAGTATTGCTCTCGTGAAGGCTATTATCACTATGGCTCACAACCTAGATGTAATGGTGGTAGCGGAAGGTGTTGAAACACAAAAACAGTATGATCTATTAAAGCTGCTTGCATGCGATTATATTCAAGGCTACATTTTTTCAAAGGCAATTACTAAACAAGAGTTTATGAAAAAGTATATAATACCAATCCGCAATAATACTTAATCATTTTGCGGGGCTAAATGTGTCGCTACCTGTGTTAAAAAATTCTCATTTAGAACAACTAAATAGCAAATTTTTTGCCTAGCTATCAACACGTTTTTCCATCCTCAAAATAGATCACTTAATTAAGCGAATTGGTATAAAACAAAAAGAAGTGATCTGATTTATGTCCATCTTGCTGGATTTTAGCAATTCAAAACAGAACACGTCTTTACTCTTGCGTTAAAATTTCATGTATTTAAAGCTTAATCCCAAGCTATAACCAGCGAGGGACTAGTTGCTTGTACTCTTTATATTGTATTGAAAAGCGATGAGCTAAATGAGCTTCTTCAACTAACGTCTGTCTATATATAGCTATAAAACCAATAACCAAACAGGTCAAACTAAATATACTAGGTAAGGCTAAAAAGAAACCCACCTGTGCAGCTACAACACCTAAATACATCGGATTCCTAGAGTATTCATATAGTCCTGATGTTTTAAGCTCATGTGGTCCCTTAGGATCAATTCCTGAACGCCAAAGTGCCGCCATATGAAAATGTACAAACATCGTCAAAATAAAACCTGCACTCAATAAAATATCGCCAAATAATACACCTGGCCAGCCATTGAGAATTGGGAATAACCCAAGGTAGCTATCTAACTCAGGTACAAACACTCTAATTACACATATAAACCAAATAGCAGCCCTGAAAAACTTAAAAACCATATGGTTCCACCAACTAGTACAAAACTTATCTCCGGGATAAATAACGCCTGATGGTGTGTCTCTATTTTTATAAATAATTCTAAATGTATAAAACCCCGCAACAAAAGTATAAAAAATAGCTAAGTAAATACGTGTAAATTCAACTAGCGAAGTAGAGTCATCTAAAAATGTTTCATAGGGCATCTAGTTACAGCTCACAATCATTATTGGTAGTAATTTTAAAACAACTAACTCAATAAATTTTAGTTATAAGGTCATGAAATTATATTAGTATTCATTGCCTTCATAAACAAGTTAAGTCAGAGGTTTGTT
>NZ_PJBR01000136.1:0-5834 GCF_002863625.1 Pseudoalteromonas sp. MelDa3
GAGCAATCAGATGGTGAGCAATCAGACGGTGAGCAATCAGACGATTCAAGTACGGATACTAATGGAAATGAAGCCTCTGCTGAAGACCAAGAAAACGGTAATCAAACTTCACGAATCATTAAGTCAGTTATAGATGCTATCGAAGACGATAATATTGAAGTACCTGACTTTCATGAAATGATAGCCGAAGAATTGAGACAAGAAGCAGAAAATTTTAGCCCTTCTGAAGATGATTCCGAACTCCGAGATATATTTAGTAATACGTTACCTGTAACGAATAAATGGAAAGAGATGGGGTTACCTTTTAATAATCCTGAATTAATACCCAGTGCAGGCAAGGCGGTTTACCGTACCCTACACAGAGCGTTAATTGATGACACAGAGGAGTTGAATGGTTTTAGAAATCGTGGACGAAAATTATCTAGCAAAAAACTAGTTGGATCGGTTTTAGGTGATGATCGCATTTTCAAAACACCATTAATAGAAAACGAACTGAGCGCCGCTATTAGTATTTTAATAGATGCGTCAGGTTCTATGGCTGGTGGCTATCAAGAGATTGCTAACGCGGTAGCATTAGCAATGTCTAAGGGTTTGCAAAGCTTACAAGTTACAAATGAGATTGGTTTTTACTCGTCTGAGATGTGCCTATATATAGCAAAACCTTTCAACCAAAAATATATCGATGCAAAACGCTTTCAAGTTTGTTCTGATTTATACACTCCAAGCGGTGAGGCAATGAAGTCTGCATTAATGAGACTAAATCGCCAATCTGAAGATAAGAAGTGCTTATTCCTCGTAACTGATGGTGAGCCTAGTTGTCCGGGGTCATTCATTGAGGCCTTAGAGCTGGCAAAGATATTGGGTATAAGCATAGCTGTATTAGGTGTGGGTATGACTAGAGATAACATAGATGGTTTAGACGATAAATACTTTACGAATCTAGAGTGCGTTTCAAACCTAAAAACTGCGTTATCAAAAATAGTAAAATCAAACATATTTTAACTCTGTAAAATATCGTATGTAGGAGCGTGTTATGGATGGAACAGAAATCGTTTCAGGCTATGCAAAAACTGTTGTTCAAGTTATTGCAGCTACTGTATGTGGTGAAATTATTCATCAAAGTGATTTGACATCATTAGATATTGAAGTAGGAAGTTTCTACTGCGCTGTATCTTATGGTGAACAGATAACTCGTACTGAGTTGAAGCATTTAGATGCATTGATTATTGAAAACAACCCAGCATTATCGGGTTTGATTTTTAATATTTACAATGAAGCTAATAACTTCTTAGAGCCGATTTATGATCTTACTGAATCAGTAAGTGAAATAGATTACTTAGCAGAACAATACGAAATACATTCTCAGCATTAATATGAGAATTAACACCGGCAATTAAATAATTGCCTTAAACATTAACCCAAAAGGGGGTCGCTCTCCCTTTTGGGATTGCTCCCCCTCAAATATGAGGATAAGCAATGAGTAATAAAAAGAAAAACTTCGACCAGATACTTGTTGAACTTGTTCTGATGGCTATATTAGTTGGTTTCATACCCAGCTTAATTGTAGGAGCTTTAGAAGACTCTTTTGGAGTTTGCATAAGCCAAGTTGCAGATGTGTGCCACCAGTTACAAATTCAAGGTTTAGTTAAAGCTATAGGAGCATTAATTTGTTCTGTAGCTGCGGTTGTCGTTTCATTTACTATTTCAAAGCAATACAACAAAGAGGACAAATAATATGGACACAAGTATTTATCAAATAGCTACGGTAATTGTGGTTTTGGTGACATTCAGCACACTTGCTGGAGGTCTTTACTTGGTAGCCAATAGGTCTTCTAGTTGATTTTGAAATAAATCTGTTTAATTAAAGCGTCCTTTTGGGCGCTTTTTTTTTGCTTAAATTTCACTGCCGGAAAACCAATCTGATAAACACTAATCTAAACCAGGAGTAGTGTAGAAATGATCCTTCCAGCTTTTATCTGTTTTGCTCCAAGTTCCATCAATTCTGGGCACTCTATTTAAACACTCAACCCAATCAGCTAATGACGGCACGTAATCAGTATAGGGCATAGCGATAGGCCGCTTATTACTGAGAACGTATTCACTTAGATTACTTAATGTAGCGCGACAATCGTTCGCCTAGAGCTTCATGGACGTTGTTTTCTGCTGTTATGTAAATTGGTTCATGTGGGCATGATACATGCTTTATAAGCTCATTCCACGATGCATAACCTAATGTAACAGAAAGGGCTTCATGCACTTCTTTGAGCATTGGCGGCACTGAGTCGAAGCAGGTTACATCAAACGGTATTCCAGATCCGTTCCATTCGTAAAAAAGAGCATCAGCCCATGCATTCGCTTCTATAGAGTGAGCAGGCTTTATGTTTTACGTTTTTCATAAATATTTTTTTTAGTTTTTTATGATAAGGATTATAGTAGTTTATAGGTTGTAAAAAGCAAAATACCGTAAACTTGAGGCTATTACCTGGTTGTTAAGAGAGTAGGGTGAACAGAGTAAGTAAAGGAATAACGTGTATTATATCGCTGGAATAATTTGCGATATTTTGTTGTAAGTTATTGTTTTCAAGACAAATAAAGAATAAATAAATCTTGTATAAAAAACACAAAAAAACCTGCTAATCAGCAGGTTTTTATCAAGGTTATTGGTTATGTTTTTCCAAGAGCGCTACTATAGCTTCTTCGATTTCTCGTTTAGCCTCTTCAGTAATTTTGTCAAATGTATAACTTACCTTTCTACCCTTTTCAGTTTTTTTAGCTGTTCTTTGATTACCCTTACAGTCAAACAGTTTAGTTGTAACCGCTTTATCCTTCGGTTTGGCAGTAAGTTTTTTGTTTGCATTTTTAATAAGAGTTAAAACAGCACTTTTATATTCATCGGCCGCAAGGTTATCATCTATGTTAATAATATCAGTTTCGATTTCATCTAAAAATCCATCAAGAAAGTTGTTACTTTCAAGTTCGTCTTGCACTTGCTTGAGAAGTTTATAGTCAGCAATAGCGAGCGTGTTCACATCAGGGAAAAGCGTTAGCATTTCCTTTTTTACCGAAGCAGCAGTGAGCGCTTTACTTATTAAGCTTTGGCTAACACCGAGCTGTTCTGCTAATGCAGTTTGATTTAAGGTTTCGCCAGTCTCATTAAAGTGATTATCTTTAATCAACTGACAACGCAAACCAATATCTCTTAAGCTATGCTCCTTTGCCGATTGAAGCTCTTTTGCTAACGCTTTCGCATCACTGACGCTTATATCTTCGCTAGAAACGAGAAGGTGAAACTCTTTAATCGCTCCTTCTTCATATAAAAAACGGGCACGCCTACGTGAGCCGTCTAATATATCCATCTTCCCATCAAGTAACCTTGCAATGGCCGGTGTATATTGTTGCGTAAGAATTGAGTTTAGATCTTGTAATGACTCAAGGGTTAAATCGTCTTGGAATCGTCCGTTTACCTCAAACGTGACGGTGGTATTATCGCGTACTTCTTCATAAGACAATGTAACAGGTGTGAATTCTACTTTTTTACCTGACTTCAAAGTCCATACTTTACTTTCCCCAACTGAACTTAAACCAAAGAACTCTTTAAGCACTGCATTTGTATTTTGATTTGAGCTTTCAATTGCAGATTTTAGATCCTTTGATAGATGCTGTATTTTACTTATTGCTGCGTCTACTATCGCATCTTCTCCACCTGGTACACCACCTGTCGGATTGTTAAAGCCACGTTTTTTTGCCATTATTTTTCCTCCTTACTGCTTTCACGCCATACTTTTGCAATATCTCTATATACCTGACTTGTTACTTCATACCCATTTACTTGAGCTTTTAGAAATGAAGATTTACTTTTGTCGTATTCACTTTTGGACATATCGAAGACAGTAGCCATTGATGCTTGGCAATTAGAAACAGCCTCAGATGCTTTAAACTCTTTTGAGTATAAATAGTCCGAGAAATCATCACACAAACCAGTCATCAATCCTGTCGTTGTTGTTGAGCCTTCTTTAAAATTAGTAAGTAACATTTTCATAAAATCGAAGCCGGGATGACCTGCTTTTTTTAAAATAGCCCACACTTGCTGAATAAATTCAAAGTAAGAACTTGTGGCATCAATATCGCTTTCAGTTACACCTAATGGGTAGATAATACCCGTCGCTGCGTAGTAAGCATTATACGTTGGGAAGCCTAGGCTCGGTGGGGTATCTATGATAATTATATCAAATTCACTTTCAACTTCATTGATAATGTTTTTTAAAATTGAATACGGGTTTTCAATTTTATTATTTATAACTTGTTCGTGAAACCAGTTGTCTAAAGCCCTATCTGATTGTGCAGCCGGTAGGATACGTAAATTTGGTATTGTTGTTGGTAAGAATGCATTTGAGATCACTTGCTGCTTTGTTTCACCTTCGTCTAGCTCATAGTTCCCAGTAATCAAATCACCAGATGATAGCTCACCCAACGCCTCTGACTTCGTAGCGTAAAAGGTGGTCAATGTTGCTTGTGCATCCATATCAATTAGGCCAATGCGAAATTCTTGATGGAACTCTGTTGCTAGGCAAGAAGCTAGTGTAGCCGCAGTAGCTGTTTTAGCTACGCCACCTTTTTGATTTTGTATCGCGATTACTTGGAGTTTTTGATTTGATCCACGGTTGAATTTTTCCGCTTTTCTCAAATCTTGAGGCATTAGATCACGTACCTTGTATATTTCTTCTAAGTCCAGTGACCACTGAGAATCATCATGTCTGCGAGGGTCAATGTTAGCTAATTTTGTGTATTTATCTATAGTAGCCGCATGTACACCTAAATAGTCTTTGCTTTCATTACGAGTAAAGTTGCGAAGTTGTTTCTGGTTATTACTCAACAATCTTCTATTACGCGCTTCTTTATGATTGGTTGCGCCTACACTTAAATTATAAAAATCTCTATCAGTTTTAGCTATGTTTTCTGAACTCATGAAAAACCTCATACTTAACAATTATTCTAGTAAAGTGATAGTACATAATATGTATAACTGTGTATACCGATTTTTGTAATGCGAGTCATTTTTTGATACATGACTCGTGTATTGGTGTGTGCAATTATTCCCATATATATCGCGATTCCAAAATGCTGAAAACGCAATAAAATGATTATGACTAATGAAATAAAATACTTAGTCAATTCTGTAAAGTGGCTTTATCCGTGCGTAATGACGTCGGGCAACTCAGTGGCCATAAAAAATAGAGCCGATTGGTTATTGCATTTGTCATCGTATCTTATCAAAAGTCGTTTAAATGCAGAGCATGTGTTCTGTATTAATTACAGTTTTTTTGCAGAAAAGTAGAAAAGTGTCTTCATTTTTTACACTTTTATAAAACTATCATTTCTTTCTTAAACTTTTTACACATTAAATATGTATACGTCTAAAACACTCATAAATTTAATGTTGTAACAACTTGATTTAAAACACATTAAATGCTTGTTTGAACGTTTGAAAAAATGTGGCTGGCTTATTGCAGAATTGAGAATGTGACAAACAAAAACTGGAGAAAATGTATGTCTATTATAACAAAGCGTTATGCTTATGCTTTTGTATCAATTTTTTGCCAATTATTTTTTTACGCTGCAATTATGAAGTCTGGAAATAGTGAAGACATAGCTAGAGTTGTATACATTTTGATCAACATAATTAGTATGTATTTGTATATAAAAGCTCTTATTACAGATATAAATTATCGTGGAATTTATTAACAAAATTTCGTAAAAACTGCGAAAGTTAGTGCGAAAGCTTTCGCGTTTTTTTTCTGTATATTACGTGGATATTTTACAGTTATTAATGTTTT
>NZ_PJBR01000018.1:0-45681 GCF_002863625.1 Pseudoalteromonas sp. MelDa3
ATAAAGCGCCTTTTTTAATGAGCCGCTTTTAGTGGCGGTTAATTTTAAAGTCGAGTTGTACCTGAGAAATAGCGCTAACGGGTTTGCCATTTTCAAACTTTGGCGCGTAACGCCATTGCTCAAGCGCTGCTTTGGCTGACTTTTCAAATGCGCTGCCGCCTTCAGAGCTAAGTACTTTTGGGTTTTTTACAAAGCCAGCTGCGTCTACCTCAAACTCCATAATAACGCTACCATCGGTACTAAATCTGGCTTTGTGCACTGGGTATTTAGGATTAACACGATAGAGTGGTGTTTGCTCTTGCGATTCTTTCCATGGCACCATTTGAGCGATAGCGAGGCAGTGTTTAGTTGCTTCTTCGCTTTTGCCTTGTTTTTCGTACAGACCTACAAGTTTAGAATGAGCGGTTAGCTCAGCACTGTGATCGTATTTTAAGTTATCGTCAAACGCGGTAACTATGTTGTTTAAGCGCTCAATTGCTCGGTTATATTTTTTACTACCTTCGGCAAATGCGGCTATTAAAAAATTAGCTTTAATTTGCTCTACCGAGCTACTAGGCAGATTTTCACGGTAGTATTCGTCGGCTTCTTCTAGGTAGTTTTTCGCTTCGCGATATTTTTTAGAGCTAAACTTTTTAGCAAGCAGTGATGCCGCTTCTAGTTTCATGTCGGCTACAAACTTAGGCTTATTTTGTGTTTTAGCTATATCTATTACTTGTTCTAAAAAGTTAGCTGCTTTGTAAGCTGATGTTGTGTAGTTAGCTTGGCCGAGCAGTGCATCAATTGTTTCTATTGATAGTTTACCGTGATTTGCAGCTAAAATAGTATGGGCTTCGTTATAGAGTGCAAAACGCTGTTCGTTTAGCTCATCGCCGTAGCCTTTTATTGCTTTAGCGTAATTAATAGCTAAGTTGGCAGTATTGTCGTCGCTTTTACCGTAAACGGCTTTACCTGATGTGTAAGCAAGTTTGGCAGTTTGTTGTACGTTTTTGTCTGCTTTAACTGCTGCTAAATAGCTTTGGTATGCTTGGCTAAATACCGTTTGAGGATCGCTTGCTTGGCTGGCAAGTGCTGTAGTGCTTAAAGTTGTTGCGCTTAAAGCAGACAAACTTAAGCCTATAAATAAAGCGAGTTGCTGACGTTTCATAATAATCCCTATCGTTGTTTAAAATACAAAATACCAAACGCGCCCGTAAGTGTCACTGATTAAGGTAAATCAACGTAAATAACATTGGCTGTTATTTGT
This sequence comes from Pseudoalteromonas sp. MelDa3, assembly GCF_002863625.1. Classification (NCBI taxonomy): domain Bacteria; kingdom Pseudomonadati; phylum Pseudomonadota; class Gammaproteobacteria; order Alteromonadales; family Pseudoalteromonadaceae; genus Pseudoalteromonas; species Pseudoalteromonas sp. MelDa3. The sequence goes on from NZ_PJBR01000018.1 coordinate 1,244, forward strand.
ATTAATTTATTGCTTAACAATCATTGAAAATAACGCCTGTCGTCGCCATATATTTGCCATAAACAGTCTTGTACTACGGTGTATTTATCCTATTTTGTGATATTATCACTTTATTGTCGTGTCGTAGTTATTTAAATATTTGGATTTGTCGTGGCGCAAGTAAGAGCAAGAGTCCAGCTTAATGTTGGCAGAAATAGTGATATCCCTGCAGAAATAATCTCATTTACTGATTTAAAAGATGGCAAAGAACATATTGCTATGGTGTTTAACAACGCTGATACAGAGCAAGATGTACCGCTTATTCGTATGCATTCTGAGTGTTTAACGGGTGATGTATTTTACTCATCGCGTTGCGATTGCGGCGAGCAGCTAAATGAATGTATTGAAATGATGCACCAGCAAGGCGGTATTTTATTGTATTTACGCCAAGAAGGTCGTGGCATTGGTTTATACAACAAAATTGATGCTTACGTATTGCAATCGCAAGGTATGAACACCTACGAAGCTAATAATCATTTAGGCTTTGCTGATGATTTACGTGATTTTTCGGATGCGGTATTAATGCTCAATGCGCTTAATTTAAGCCACGTTAAATTAATGACCAATAATCCTAAAAAGCTTAACGCATTAAAAGACGCCGGTATTAATGTTGACTCGGTTGTGGGCACGCATGCGCACATTAAAGCGGGTGTTGCGGGTAATAAATCGTACCTAGAAACAAAAATTAAGCATGGTGCGCATATGTTAGATATTAAGAAAATTAAAAAACCTTAATCATTTAATTACGTTTCGTCTATTAATACCCCCTCACGCCAAGTTATACTTGGCGTGTTTCGTTTTAAATTAAGAGCAAGTATGTCTACACAATTACGAATTTTTAAAGCCGATGCAGGGCTAAAGTGGTTAAAAGCCGGATGGCTTATTTTTAAAACCCAGCCAGCAACCTTTATTTTTATGCATTTATTTATTGGCATTGTAGGGCTGCTGTCTTTATTTTTACCTTTACTGCAAGTGGTAGCAGCGCTAGCTACGCCATTTTTAACCGCAGGGTTTTATCAAGCGGTGCTTAGTAAGCAGCAGGGCGGAAAAATTATGCTGGCCGATATTCTCAAGCCATTTACGGCAAAAGGGAATCGCTTAGGGTTATTGCGTTTAGCACTTTACCAAATGGGTGCGGGCATTTTAATGGCATTACTTGCTAATGGCTTATTTGCCGATGCAGTGGCTGTTATGAGCCAACCAGGGCTTGATCCAAACGTAGCACTTGAACAAATGCTTGATAGTATTTCGGGCGCAAATGTAATTTTATTTTTTATGGCAATGCTAATTTATTTAACGGCATTTGCGTACGCTGTACCGCTTGTTTATTTTAGTAAAGAAACACGTATTTTAACGGCACTTAAAAAATCGTTAATGGTGTTTTATCATAACATTTTGCCACTTGGCGTTTTTGGCCTTATTTGCGCATTATTTATGGCGCTTTCGATGTTCTTATCGTTCTTACCACTGTTGATTTTAATGCCGATTTGCTACATTAGCTTTTTTGTATCTTATCAAGCCATTTTTATGCCTGTTGTACCACCAAGTGACGACATTAATGTTAAGCCACTTAGCAGTGAAACAAGCGGACGTTTTGACGCTTAATGGATGATAAATTAAAGCAAAAACTAAAAAACTATGTACTTTGGTTACTAGGGCGCCAAGAATATTCGCGTCGTGAGTTAACGCTCAAATTACAGCAAAAAGAAGCCACAGAAGAGTTTATTGAAACGCTGCTTGATTGGTGCGAAAAGCATAATTTTATTAACGAGCAGCGATACTGTGAAGGCTTTGTAAGAAAACACATATTTAAATGCCACGGGCTTAAGCGAATACAAAGCGAAGCTATGGGCAAAGGGATTGATCGTTCGCTACTTGAATTGGTAGTTGAAGAGCTTGAAGTAGATTGGTTTGAGCTTGCGCAGGATGCGTACAATAAAAAATATTCAAATACACCGCCAGATCTCGATTACAAAGATAAAGCTAAGCGCGTGCGCTACTTAATGTATCGGGGTTTTAGCTACGATGAAATTAATTTTGCAATGCAAGCACAGTAAATACAGGTGAGACTTTCAAATGCAGCACATGACTACCGCACAAATTAGGCAACAGTTTTTAGACTTTTTTGCCAGCAAGCAACATCAAATAGTACCTTCTAGCTCGCTTATACCGGGTAACGATGCCACGTTGTTATTTAACAATGCCGGCATGGTGCAATTTAAAGATGTATTTTTAGGCGCAGAAAGCCGCCCTTATACACGTGCGACAAGCTCGCAGCGCTGTGTACGTGCTGGCGGTAAGCATAACGATTTAGAAAACGTAGGCTACACTGCTCGCCACCATACATTTTTTGAAATGTTAGGTAACTTCAGCTTTGGTGATTACTTTAAGCAAGACGCGATTAAGTTTGCATGGGAGTTTTTAACTGAGGTAGTAAGCCTACCTAAAGAAAAACTTTTAGTAACTATTTATCATGATGATGAAGAAGCGTTTGGTTACTGGGCTAACGAAATTGGCTTACCAGAGGATCGTATTATTCGTATTGCGACCTCAGACAACTTTTGGTCTATGGGCGATACTGGCCCGTGTGGTCCGTGTTCTGAAATATTTTATGATCACGGCGAGCATATTTGGGGCGGTCCTCCGGGCTCTCCTGAGGAAGACGGCGACCGTTTCATCGAAATTTGGAACCTTGTATTTATGCAATACAACCGTCAAAGCGACGGTACAATGTTGCCTCTACCTAAGCAATCTGTTGATACGGGAATGGGCCTTGAGCGTATTTCTGCTATTTTGCAGGGCGTGCATTCAAACTACGAAATCGATTTATTCCAAGGCTTAATTGCTGCTGCTGCAAGTGTTACTAATGCACAAGACATGGACGATAAGTCACTACGCGTAGTGGCCGATCACATTCGTTCGTGTGCGTTTTTAATCTCAGACGGTGTTATGCCATCTAACGAAGGCCGTGGTTATGTACTGCGCCGTATTATTCGTCGTGCTGTGCGCCACGGTAACAAATTAGGTGCACAAGGTTCGTTTTTCTATAAATTAGTTGCTGCGCTAATTGAGCAAATGGGTCAAGCGTACCCTGAGCTTGCTAAGCAACAAGAAATTATTGAAAAAGTATTACGCATTGAAGAAGAACAGTTTGGTAAAACACTTGAGCGTGGCTTAGCTATTTTAGAAGAAAGCTTAAGCGACCTTAAAGGCGATATTATACCGGGCGACTTAGTATTTAAACTTTATGATACGTATGGTTTCCCAGCTGATTTAACGGCCGATGTTGCGCGTGAGCGCCAGATGACAATTGATCATCAAGGCTTTGAAGAGTGTATGGCTGTACAACGTAAAACAGCGCAGCAAGCAGGTAAATTTGGTGCAGATTACAATGACCAATTAAAATCAGATAAACACACTGACTTTAAAGGTTACGACAGCACACATTACAGCGCGACCGTTATTGAAATTTTTGCCGGTGGCGAAGCTGTTCAGTTATTAGAAGATGGTCAACAAGGTATTGTAGTACTAGACCGCACACCGTTTTACGCTGAATCAGGCGGTCAAACGGGTGACACGGGTACTATTACAGTTGCTGGTGGCGAATTTAATGTTACTAATACCACTAAGCTTGGTAATGCTTTTGCTCACCACGGTACTGTACAAGGCCGTATTGGTGTTAATGACAAAGTTGACGCAACTATTGATGATACGCGCCGCGATAGCATCAAGAAAAACCACACAGCTACGCATATTTTACACGAAGCACTACGCCAACTATTAGGTGACCATGTAGGCCAAAAAGGCTCACTTGTTCAGCCTGATCGTTTGCGTTTTGACTTTTCACACTTTGAAGCGGTTACTAAAGATGAGCTACGTGAAATTGAGCGTGTAGTTAATGACGAAATTCGTCGTAATTTTGCACTTAATACTGAGCTTATGGCTATTGATGATGCTAAAGCGAAAGGTGCTATGGCATTGTTTGGCGAAAAGTACGATGACGAAGTACGTGTAGTTACTATTGGCGACTACTCTATTGAGCTTTGTGGTGGTACTCACGTTGAGCGCGCTGGCGATATTGGTTTATTCAAAATTGTATCTGAAAGTGGTATTGCCGCAGGCGTACGCCGTATTGAAGCCGTAACTGGTGCAGATGCTGTAGCGTACGTTAGCGAGCAAGAGCAACAACTTAGCGATGTTGCAGCTTTAGTTAAAGGCGATAGCGCATCGGTACTTGAAAAAGTAACTGCGTTGCTTGAAAAATCTAAAGGCCTTGAAAAGCAAATTGCACAGCTTAGCGATAAGCTAGCAAGTGCAGCAGGCGCGTCTTTACTTGATTCGATTGTTGAAATTAATGGCGTTAAGCTACTTGTAGCAAACGTTGAAGGTACTGAATCTAAAGCGCTTCGCGGTATGGTTGATGACCTTAAAAACAAGATTGGCTCAGGTGTTATTGCACTGGGTGTTGCCAGTGGCGACAAAGTAAGCCTAATTGCCGGTGTAACGAAAGACTTAACAGGCAAAGTAAAAGCCGGTGAGTTAGTTAACCATATGGCAGGTCAAGTAGGTGGTAAAGGTGGCGGTCGTCCAGATATGGCACAAGCTGGTGGTAGTGAGCCACAAAATCTTGCTGCTGCACTAGATAGCGTTACAGCTTGGTTAACTGAGCGTACTTAAGCCTAAGTGGCACTTATTGTTCAAAAATTCGGTGGCACTTCGGTCGGCTCAATAGAGCGAATTGAAGCAGTCGCCGACCTTGTTGTTAAAACCAGACAACAAGGACATCAAGTGGTTGTGGTTCTCTCTGCTATGTCGGGAGAAACCAACCGCTTAATTAACCTCGCCAAACAAATTGATACTCGCCCGAGTAGCCGTGAACTAGATGTACTTATTAGCACCGGAGAGCAGGTTTCTGTATCACTGCTTGCTATGGCTATTATCAAACGTGGTCATTCAGCTGTAAGCTTATTAGCCGATCAAGTCAATATTCTAACCGACAACATGTTTGGTAAAGCCCGTATTGAAGACGTTGCCGCTACACGTTTAAAGCATGAGCTTGAGCATAACCGTATTGCTATTATTGCTGGCTTTCAGGGGCGTGACGTTGAGGGCAATATTACAACGCTTGGACGCGGCGGCACCGATACATCGGCTGTAGAAATAGCAGCGGCTATAAAAGCCGACGAATGCCAGATCTATACAGACGTTGACGGCGTATATACTACAGATCCTCGTGTTGAACCTAACGCGCGCAGAATGAGCCAAGTTACTTTTGCCGAAATGCTGGAGCTGGCAAGTTTAGGCGCGAAAGTTTTGCATATTCGCTCGGTAGAAGCTGCAGGTAGACACAATGTGCCACTTAGGGTGCTTTCTAGTTTTAATCCTGATGAAGGCACATTAATAAGTTTTGAGGAGAACGATATGCCAAGCAAGGTGGTATCGGGGATTGCGTTTAATCGTGACGAATGTTTAATTAAAGTAGATGGTGTGCCAAGCGGTACGCAATATCTTTCAAAAATATTGAAACTTTTTGCTGATAATGGCATCGAAATAGATATGATTAATCAAGTTAATCATATCTTTGAAAAAATAGACTATGCTTTTACTGTGCACTCGAATGATTATCTGCAAGCACTTGAATTATTGAGCGAAGATCAAGCTCAACTCAGTGCTCAAAATATAAGCGGATTACCAACAGTCGCTAAAGTTTCTGCTGTTGGAATGGGTATGAAATCGCATTCTGGTGTAGCAAGTTTATTTTTTGATGCATTAGCGCAGGAAAATATTAATGTGGTTTTAGTCTCGACTTCTGAGATCAAAATTTCAGTTTTAATAGATGAAAAGTACCTAGAGTTGGCAGTTCGTGCATTACACAAAGCATTTTTAACAGAAAATGGATAGATTGAGAGTTTTTACTTACTTTTCAGTCTAATTTTCATTAGTATGTTTAAGCGGAATCTTATAATTTTTATTGGAACATGGGAGCAAGAGAATGCTAATACTAACTCGTAGAGTAGGTGAAACCCTAATGATTGGTGACGAAGTAACAGTTACTGTTCTAGGTGTTAAAGGAAATCAAGTTCGAATCGGTGTTAATGCACCAAAAGACGTATCAGTGCATCGTGAAGAGATTTACATGCGCATACAAGCTGAAAAGTCGAACCCTAATCCGGGCAATGCTTAATCAACACGTATACGTAGTTGAGTAATTAACTCAACTAGTCAAAAAGCCACTCACTGAGTGGCTTTTTTGTTTATAAAGGCGAGTATTTCTGGGGTTAGTATTTGTTTTGAAATGTACTGCATTCCGCTTTTATTTTTAATAATAATACCTTGCTGAGTATCTATTACTTCGCTTATGTCTTGCCAAGTTAGCTGAAAGCTTTTGTAATGATTAGCCGATTTAATGCCTTCCTCATCAAAGGTAAGTGTTACCTCAGAGCCTGACGCTCTGCTGAGCATTTGTCTGGTTACCCACCAAGGTCTGCGATAGTAAAAAGCGACGCACTCTAGTACACCTAGCATGATCATAAACGATCCTAAGTAATGATCGTTTAAAACATAAATGCCAAATAAACCAAGCGCAACGAGGAGTACAAGTAAAAAGTACTTAGGTTTGGCGCGCTTACTGTACGGGAGTGACTCATCAAAGCACTCGTAAAAGTAAGGTTTATCTAGTGTGTAGGTTGTTGTAAATGCCATATTGCCTTGCTTTAAATATCGTTTTTTTTATTTTAACAAGCTAACCGCTAAATGAGCAGCTTTATAGTCAGTGATTTTATTACAGACACAAAAAAACGGCCCTAAGGCCGTTTTTTAGCGATACAAGAAGAATTAACAGTTAGTTTCTTCAGCGTTTACGCCTTCTTTAACATTTTCACATGCATCTTCTACTTTGTTTTGCACGTCAGTTACTGCTTCGTCAATACGTTCGCCTGCGTCTTCTGCATGATTGTCTTCACAACCCATGATGAAGAAACTTGCGAATAGACCGATTAGTGCTGCTTTTACAGTTGTTGAATTCATAATGTAATTCCTTGTAAGTATTAATTAAATTTTAGTGTTTGTTAGTTGAATGCTTTATCTACCTGGGTGATTTACCACGTAGTGCACCTGAAACTAATGAGATCACTAAAAGTACTAAAAATATAAAAAATATAATTTTTGCTATACCAGCTGCGGCACCTGCGATGCCACCAAAACCTAACACTGCAGCGATTAAAGCAATAACTAAAAATGTAATTGTCCAGCGTAACATTGTTTTCTCCTTGGTTATCAAATTTGCTCACAATAACTAATGCCAGTTATATGCCAAAGTTTATTTTTGTCTTATATCAGACAGTTATGGTTTTTAACTGTGTTTTTAGTTATTAGTTAGTTAGTAATTTTTACGCTTTGTTATGTAAGTTATTCACACTGTTACAAGTTACCGGTAAATATTCACTAAAAATAATGTTTTTGGTAAGACCAATTAACAATTGATGTGTGTTTTTGTACTTATTATAAAATTTGGCGGCTATTTTTATTAAGTTGAATAGTTAATTAACAACTTCCATATAACTATTAGCTATAGTCGTTATTTTCTGTATGTATTGTAGGGCGCATGATTGCTGGGTTATGGCATGTAAATTTGTTGAGTGTTATGTTGTTTATAGTTTAATTGGTTTTACCAATTTACAAGATGTAGACAAAGCGACTAGTTTTGTTATTATCCAGTGAATAAATATTTAATTAAATCGATTTTTTATTTTCGATATGGGTTTCAAGGGGGAGAAAAATGGATATAGGTGCTCTACTCACAACGGCTGGTAGCTTAATGCTAACTGGTATGGTTGGGGTGTTTGTATTTCTGTCGATATTAATTGGTGCAGTAACGCTTATGTCTAATTTGGTGACGCGCTATAGCGAACCAGAGGCATCACCAGCTAAATCACCGTCTTTTAAATCTCAAGGTGTGCCTAATGAGCACATCGCTGCTATTAGTGCTGCCATTGCTCAGTACAAATCAAATAATAAATAAGGGGCACACACATGGCTAAATTAAAATTAACAGAATTGGTATTACGCGATGCGCACCAATCATTGCTCGCAACACGTATGCGCTTAGACGATATGCTACCTATTGCTAGCAAGCTAGATGATGCAGGTTATTGGTCTATTGAATCGTGGGGCGGTGCTACATTTGATTCGTGTATTCGTTATTTAGGCGAAGATCCTTGGGAGCGTATTCGTGCGCTTAAAAAAGCGATGCCTAATACTAAACAGCAAATGCTATTACGCGGTCAAAACCTATTAGGCTACCGCCATTACGCTGATGATGTAGTTGAAAAGTTTGTAGAACGCGCACATAAAAATGGCGTTGACGTATTTCGTATATTTGATGCAATGAACGATGTACGTAACCTAGAAACAGCGATTAAAGCGGCTATAAAAGTAGGCGCGCATGCTCAAGGTACTATTTCGTACACGGTAAGTCCTGTTCATACGCTTGATATGTGGCTGACTCTTGCTAAGCAATTAGAAGATTTAGGCTGTCACTCAATTTGTATTAAAGACATGGCGGGTTTATTAAAGCCGTACGATGCTGAAAAACTAATTAAAGCACTTAAAGAAACCGTATCGGTTCCTATCGCTATGCAGTGCCACGCTACAACTGGTTTAAGTACTGCGACTTATCAAAAAGCGATTGATGCAGGCATTGATATGCTTGATACCGCTATTTCATCTATGAGTATGACTTACGGACACACAGCAACTGAAACTATTGTATCGATAGTTGAAGGAACTGAGCGCGATACTGACCTTGATTTAAATCATCTAGAAGAAATTGCTGCTTACTTTAGAGATGTACGTAAAAAATATGCGGCATTTGAAGGTAGCTTAAAAGGGGTTGATGGTCGTATTTTACTAGCTCAAGTACCTGGTGGCATGCTTACAAACATGGAAAACCAACTTAAAGAGCAAGGCGCGGCAGATAAGCTTAATGAAGTTTTACTTGAGATCCCACGTGTACGTGAAGATCTTGGCTTTTTACCTTTAGTAACACCCACGTCGCAAATTGTAGGTACTCAAGCAGTACTTAACGTGCTAACGGGTGAGCGTTATAAAACAATTACTAAAGAAACTGCTGGCGTATTAAAAGGTGAATATGGCTTAACACCAGCACCAATGAATAAAGAGCTACAAGAGCGTGTGCTTGATGGAGCAGAGGTTATTACTTGTCGCCCTGCAGATAACATTGCACCAGAGCTTGCAACGCTTGAAGCTGAATTATTAAAAGAAGCGCAAGAGCAAGGTTTAACACTTGCTGATGAGCAAATTGATGACGTACTAACTTATGCATTATTTCCACAAGTTGGTTTGAAGTTTATTAAAAATCGTAATAACCCTGATGCATTTGAGCCTATTCCTACTGTTGAAGATAAGAGCAATAAGGTAGCACCAAAATCAGGCTCAAATAATAGTAGCGTTAAAGCTGAGCAATACAGCGTAAAAGTAGACGGTAAAGTTTACGATGTAGTTGTAGCGCAAGGTGGTGAACTCAAAGAAGTAACTTTAAAGGATTCTGAGCACATTCCTCAGTCTGCATCGGTTGCATCGGGCGAAACACTTAATGCGCCGTTAGCAGGTAATATTTTTAAAATTAAAGTAAAAGCTGGGCAAGTTGTTAACGAAGGTGATGTAGTGATTATTATGGAAGCCATGAAAATGGAAACTGAAATACGCGCTACGCATACCGGAACAATTGCTGAAGTATTAGTTGGTGAAGGCGATGCTGTAACTACCGGCGACGCTATGATTGCATTAGCTTAGGAGTAAATAGAGGATGGAAGGTATTTTAAACCTCTGGAATGCTACTGGCATTGCTAACTTTACAATCCCATCGTTGATAATGATTGCGGTAGGGTGTTTATTACTGTTTTTAGCGATAGCTAAAGGCTTTGAACCACTATTATTATTACCAATTGGTTTTGGTGCAATTTTAACAAATGTACCAGTGGCAGGTTTGTCAGACCCAGGTGGGCTATTGTATTACGTTTATTACGTGGGTATTGATACGGGGATTTTTCCGTTATTAATATTTATGGGAGTAGGGGCGCTGACCGACTTTAGCGCGCTTATTGCAAACCCACGTATGTTGTTATTAGGTGCGGCTGCACAGTTTGGTATTTTTGCTACTTTGTTTGGCGCAATATTATTAAATTATGTACCAGGCTTTGAGTTTACTCTACAGGATGCATCAGCTATTGCCATTATTGGTGGTGCAGATGGACCGACTGCAATATTTTTAGCGTCAAAACTGGCACCTGATTTACTTGGTGCAATAGCGGTAGCCGCATATTCATACATGGCTCTTGTACCAATTATTCAACCGCCAATTATGCGTGCGTTAACAACCCCAGAAGAACGTAAAATTAAGATGCCAGAGCTTCGCAAAGTATCTAAAAAGGAAAAGATTATTTTCCCTCTTATGGTGCTTAGCTTAACGGCTATGTTTTTACCGGCTGCTATACCGCTTGTAGGTATGTTTTGTTTAGGTAACTTAATGCGAGAGTCGGGTGTTGTTGATAGATTAAGTAACAGTGCTCAAAACGAAATCATCAATGTTACAACTATATTTTTAGGTTTAGCTGTAGGTTCAAAGCTTGCTGCAGATAAGTTTTTAACTGTTGAGACGATTGGTATTTTAGTGCTTGGCGCACTGGCTTTTGCAATTGGTACGGCATCTGGCGTATTTATGGCAAAAGGACTTAACCGCATATCTAAAACACCTATAAACCCATTAATTGGGGCTGCAGGTGTATCGGCTGTGCCAATGGCGGCACGAGTAGTTAATAAAGTTGGCCTTGAAAGCAACCCACATAACTTTTTACTTATGCATGCTATGGGACCCAACGTAGCGGGTGTACTTGGTAGTGCAGTTGCTGCGGGTATTTTATTAGCACTTGTTGGCTAATAATTAACGTGGTAGTTAATAAATGATTTAGCGCAGTTTACTGCGCTTTTTTTTGTTCTTAATTTGTTCACCGCTAAATGGTTTCTTGTTCAGCGCTTTTTGTTTACAGTAACAGCTCTTCAAAATTTTAAGGATAGTTATCATGCTTCACACACCTTTAGCAAAGCACTTACCTCATGTTAGTAAACTTGTATTCGGATGCATGGGTCTGGGAGGCGGTTGGAATAAAGACGCAATCACTGATGCACATGTTAAGCAAACTCATGAATGCATAGATAACGCTATTGAAGGTGGCATTAACTTTTTTGACCATGCTGATATTTATACTTTTGGTAAAGCGGAGCAGGTTTTTGGTAAAGCATTAAGCGAGCGACCAGAGCTTAGAGAGCACATGTATATTCAATCTAAGTGTGGGATTCGTTTTGAAGATGACTTAGGGCCAAAGCGCTATGATTTTTCATCAAAGTGGATTGAGCAATCAGTTGAAGCATCCTTGAAGCGATTAAATACAGACTATTTAGACGTACTTATGCTGCATCGTCCTGATCCACTCATGGAAGTTAACGAAATTGCTCGTATATTTAGTTGCTTAAAAGAAAGCGGTAAAGTGCGCAATTTTGCAGTATCGAATATGCAGCAACATCAAATGAATTTTTTACAGCATGCACTTGATATGCCGATTGTGGCTAATCAAATTGAGGCTAGTTTACAAAAACATCAGTTTGTTGATGAAGGTGTATATGCCGGTAACAGTGACGGTAAGGATCTTAATTTTACGCCCGGTAGTATTGAGTACTGTCGCCATTTTGAAATTCAAATTCAAAGCTGGGGAAGTTTATGCCAAGGATTATACAGCGGCAGTGATTTATCAAACGCATCGCAGGCTGATATAAACACCAGTCTTTTAGTTAATAAGCTGGCTGCACTTTATGATACTTCTGCTGAGGCTATTGTCATTGCATGGTTACTGCGCCATCCCGCATCTATTCAGCCGATTATTGGAACAACTAATGCCAAGCGTATTAAAGCCTCTTGTGATGCTTTAAACGTACAACTAACTCGTGAGCATTGGTATGCACTTTATGTAAGCGCTAAAGGCCATGAGCTACCATAAGAAGGGCTTTGATATGAATATATTCGTTATTTTAATTGGTTTGTTTGTCGCGCTAGCGATACTTATTCCATTGCTTGAAAAATATCAAAGTAAAATAGGGCTCAACGGTGCAACCAAATACAGCAAATATATTTGGCCATTAGTGATGGTGTCTTTAGTGATTCAGCTCATTTATGTATTAATGTATTAATGTATTAATGGTTTTTAGCGTATACAAAAAAGCCTTTGCAGGTTTAACCTGCAAAGGCTTTTTTAATGTTTATTAATAAACTTTATTTAAGTGCTAACTGTAGCTCGCGATTGCGCTCAAGTTGGGCAATAAAGTTATCTGCAATCGGTTTAAACTTAGCAAGTTCTGAGCGAGGTAGTGGCTCTGACTTAGGAAGTTTTACTGTTTTAGGATTACGGTGAACGCCATTTACCAAAAATTCATAGTGTAAATGCGCGCCAGTAACACGACCCGTAGAACCTACAGTACCAATTTGTTGGCCCTGTTTAACTTTTTGGCCCGTTTTAACTAGTTTCTTATTTAGGTGTAAGTACTTAGTTACATATTGTGTGCCATGGCTAATAAATACGTAGTTACCGTTGTACTTGCTGTAACCCGCTTTAACTACCTTACCGTTACCTGATGCAACCACCGGTGTGCCAGTGCGTGCCGCAAAGTCGATACCACGGTGCGCTCTAACTTGCCCAGTAACTGGGTGTAAGCGACGAGGATTAAAGCTCGAACTAATATACTTAAAGCTTACAGGTGCACGTAAAAATGCTTTTTTCATGCTACGCCCTTCAGGCGTATAAAAATTGCCATCGGTATGGCGAATCGCTGCAAAGCGCTGACCTTGGTTTACAAATTCAGCGGCAATAATTTTACCGGTACCAATAAACTCGCCATCAACATAATGAGACTCGTAAATTAAGCCAAACACATCGCCTTTACGAATGTCGTTTGCAAAATCAACATCCCAACCAAATATGTCAGCAAAGTTCATTATTTGACGTTCGCTTAAACCTGCCGCTATTGCTGAAGTCCAAAAGTTGTTAGATATTTCGCCGCCAGCGGTTTTGGTTAGCGTTTCAATTTCTTTACTATCAATAGCTGTATCGTAGTTACCTTCTTCATTTAAGGTAACAAATAAAGTATCGGTTTTTGAAATCACATAACGCAGTTGAGCCAAAGAGCCATCTTCAGCTGTCGCAAAGCTAAGTATTTCACCGGGGTGAATTTTAGTTAGCTTGCGCGTTTCTGCGTTAGTGTTAATTAGTTTATGGAGCGTTTGAGCTGAAAAACCAGCACGTTTGAAGATAATTGCTAAATTGTCGCCATTTTTAACTTTATGATCGACAAAGTCGTATTCTGGTAACTTTTCTGCTGCTTGCTCTGAATTTAACTCAGTTAATTTTTCGTTGTCATCAACTTTAACTTGTAACTCATAGCGCTTGCCTATCTCTAATGCATCTGCATTATTGTCTTTAGAAGCAGTCGCTTTTTCAGAAGGAAGAAATGCCAAGCCGGCAATAGCAGAAACTAAACCTAAAATAAGCAATTTGTGTTTTTTTGGGAGAGTGTTAACCACGTGAACCATAACGTGCCTTTTTCTGCTGTCAAGATAATAAATACATAATATTGCAGGATATACTTAATAATGTACGAATACTAGTGCTTTGTAGATTTAAACTAACCTTAAACTACGCTAAAATCAGGGTTAAGAAGCCTTTTTTAACGTCCTATCTAACTAAGACTCAATTCATTTTGTTTAGTTGCATTAATAACTTAAAAAGTTATTTTAATTAGGTAGAAATTTGTTATGTTAGCTACATATATATATTCGGTTTAAACCTATATTAAACCGTGATTACAAGTAACTAGTCCGCCCCTTCGTAGGCAGAATTTTGGAGTAACACAAAGTGGATTTACAAACCGCTCTAGCAGAGATAAAACGCGGTGCAGAAGAAATATTAATTGAAGACGAACTAGTTGAAAAACTAAAGTCGGGCAAAAAGCTAAAAATAAAAGCTGGCTTTGATCCTACAGCCCCTGATTTACATTTAGGGCACACTGTACTAATTAATAAAATGAAAACCTTTCAGGATTTAGGTCATGAGGTTATTTTCTTAATTGGTGACTTTACTGGCATGATTGGTGACCCAACAGGTAAAAACGTAACGCGTAAACCACTTACTCGCGAAGACGTACTAGCCAATGCCGAAACATATAAAGAACAAGTATTCAAAATTCTAGATCCTGCTAAAACCACTGTTGCATTTAACTCTACTTGGATGGAAAAGTTAGGCGCTGCAGGTATGATAAAACTTGCTGCTAACCAAACAGTAGCGCGCATGCTTGAACGTGATGACTTTAAAAAGCGTTACGGCAGCGGTCAACCAATTGCAATTCATGAGTTTTTATATCCACTGGTACAAGGTTGGGATTCGGTTGCACTAGAGTCAGATGTTGAACTAGGTGGTACTGATCAGCGCTTTAACTTGCTAATGGGTCGTGAGCTACAAAAAGTTGAAGGGCAAAAGCCGCAAACAGTATTAATGATGCCATTACTTGAAGGTACTGACGGCGTTCAAAAAATGTCTAAGTCGCTTGGTAATTACATTGGTATTACTGATGCGCCTAACGATATGTTTGGTAAAATAATGTCAATTAGTGATGTGCTAATGTGGCGTTACTACGACTTATTAAGTGCGCTTTCTATTGAAGAAATTGCAGCTCAAAAAGAACGTGTTGAGCAAGGTACGAATCCGCGCGATATTAAAATTGAACTAGCTAAAGAGCTAATTGCTCGTTTTCATAGTGAAGCTGATGCACAAGGTGCACATGATGATTTTATTCAGCGTTTTCAGAAAAAAGCGTTACCAGATGAAATCCCAGAGCTGACAATCACTATTGCAGAAGATACTATTTTAATTGCTAACTTGCTTAAAGAAGCAAATTTAGTAGTAAGTACATCAGAAGCAATGCGTATGATTAAGCAAGGTGCAGTTAAACTTAACGGTGAAGATAAAATCACTGACACCAAACTTGAAATAGCAAAAGGCACAACGGCTATTTACCAAGTAGGTAAACGTAAGTTTGCAAACATCACTGTAGCTTAAATACCATTTGAAAACTAAAAAACCAGCCTAGGCTGGTTTTTTTGTGCTCGTATTTTGGGGTCTGTAAATAGTTACGAGGTAGTCACTAAATAGTCACTAAATCACTTTTAATATTTCAATACTTACAATTACTAACAACCAAAATACACGCGCCTGATTTAATCTATTAATTATTACAGGTACATCCTCGGGTGTAGGTAGTCTATCAGTACCTATACGCATTTTATTAAAGCGAGTACCTAAATAAACTGCAGGCCCGCCCAGCTGCACGCCAAGTGATGCAGAGCATGTGCTTAGTAGCCAACCTGTATTTGTTTGATAAAAATGTCTGCCATAATGCTTTATGTAGTGCATGCTTTGTTTGCTCGCTCTACTTGCTGCAATAGTTAAAGCGAGTAAGCGCATTGGAATATACTCAATAATAAACAAGAGAGTTTTAAGCGGCTTTAAAAAGTAGCTATTTGGGGATATGTCACTACGCCAGGCTTGTTGTATTAAAGTAAGTAATCGATAGGCGAGGGCAGCAATAGGGCCAAAGGCTAAAAATATAAATATAACTACGAAATAGTATCGAGCAGTGCGCAGTATTAAGCTTTCAATTAATGCTTTGATAATACCAGGAGATGAAAGCCTATTAACTTCACGGGCAAGCAGTGGTTTTAGTAATTCGCGTGCTGTCGATTTTTGATTTTGTTTAGTTAGCTTTGCAATGCGAAGTGCTTTTTTATCAATACTCTTACTTTCTAAGCATAAGTATAAAATAAGGCCAGCGAGTAATTCAGGATAAAAAGCAAACTCGAGTAGTAACACTACAATAATGAGAATGACACTTAAAATGAGCGTGCTTGCGAGTATAGCTGCCAAATATTGATAGCTTTTAGGTTCTTTGCTTTTGTATATGCGCTTGCCAATAGCACTAAAAACAGCATTTAACGCTGTATTAGGATGATACCAGCTAATAAGGGGAATAAAGCGCTCAGCAAGGAGCGCTAGTATGAAGGCAATAAAGTCCAAGTGGTTTTGAACAATATTGCTAAGCATTTACAGAGACACTGCAGTTAGCTTTTCTAAAAGTGCGACAACCATTTTAGATGAGTTGATTGATGCTGTTTCTAGGTATTCTTCAAATGATTGTGGTGACTCTTTACCTGCAATATCAGACATTGAGCGAATTACAACAAATGGTGTGTTAAGCGTAAAACACGTTTGTGCAATTGAAGCGCCTTCCATTTCAACGGCAAGCATTGTAGGAAAATCACTGCGTGCTTTATCGATACGCACAGGGTCACACATAAATGTGTCACCAGTACAAATTAAGCCAACAAGTGTTTTAACATCACTGATTTGTTCGATTGTTTGTTGTGCTGCTTCAACTAATTTAGGGTGAGCTGTAAAGCCTGCTGGCATTTGTGGTACTTGGCCAATTTCGTAGCCAAAAGCAGTAACATCTACATCGTGATGACGTACTTCTGACGAAATTACTACGTCGCCAACACTTAGAGAAGGATCGAATCCACCGGCAGAGCCTGTGTTAATTACGCAATCAGGTTTGAAGTTATCAATCAGTAAGGTAGTTGCAATTGTTGATGCTACTTTACCAATACCAGATTGAACAAGTGTTACTGTGTTACCAGCCAATTCACCAGTATAAAAAGTGAAACCTGCTTTAGTTAAAATTTGTGGGTTTTGCATCGCTTCACGTAAAATTTTAACTTCTGGCTCCATTGCGCCAATAATACCAACATTCATAATGTTTAATTCCTGAGTTTGAATCACTTGATTATACGTGAAGTTAGCAATAAAAAACAAAAAAGCGAGCTTGTTTATGAGCTCGCTTTAAATACTTTTTAGGAGAGTATTTAATTTGGTTTTTAAATTTCAGCTAAAGCAGTTGTTTGTGCTTTGGCTTGAGAAGGTGAAAGTACCGCTGGCTTATGTGAGCGATTACGAACAGGGCGCTGCGTTTGTGTTGCTGCAGGCTTACCAAGTTTAAACATAATTGCATCGCGTACTTCAGAAGGACGGTAGCCCGATTTAACTTTCATACGAATATGTGGAATGCCCGCAGACTCTAGTGCACCGTTTACAAACCAGTCACGTTGAGCTTTGTGGCCATCTTTATTGGCATTGTTAACTAGGTCAACGGCCGCAACAATAGTTAGTTTTTCTTTATCGATTAATACAAAGTCGAGTTGCTTATTTTTAGCTTTAGCTAAAGCAGCACGTTTAGATTTAATAGAAAGACCTTGCTTACAGTCAATAACGTCAATTAGCTTAACGCGACTAACAATTATATATTGATCGCCAACAGCACGCTCGAGAAGATTTAAAAAAGCGCCTTCAACCTGCGTAAAAACAGTTTGCTTGCGGGTAAAAGGATACGGGTTTCCGCCATCGTCATTAAATTTTGACGCAACAACAGAAGCCCCGACAACTAATACTAGAATTAATAATAAAGCGAATTCCATACGGTAACTCCATAACAACAAATTGACACTGCTCAAATAAAGCAATTTACGTGCCTAAAAAGTATGAGTTATAAAATAATTACCAACTGTTTATAAAAGCTAAAACGATGTAGATATTAAGCTTTGTATCCACCTTCAATACCTTTAACCGCAATAGCTACAGCATCGTGTGCATGGAGTGATTCATAATGGTTTATTTGTAGCCAGTAATCGCTGTAATTATCTGTTTCTAATAAAGCTTTAATTTTACGCGCTGCATCTTCACAAAACATAAGATTTTGACCATTTAAACGGGCAAATTCTTGCTCGTCTTCGCGTTTTACTGCCGCTTGTACAGGCGTTTTAAGTTCAGCTTCGAGGGTGTTTATTAGAGTCACTACGTCAAATTCTTGAATATTGCTATCAAGCTTTACTTTTACGTTGGCAATAGAGCGCTGCGAGTGAGGTGTAGCAACTATGCCTTGTGTAGTGCCTAGCCATTCGTGCACATCTTTTTGGCTTAAGGTTTCTTGGTTAAACTTTTCGTTAAACGCGTTTTGTATAAGCTGGCGCGCAAGTGCTGCAGAACAAGGGCATGTTGAAGAATAGGTAACATTTACAGTTAGCTCGTAGCTAATAATGTTATTTTCAATTGTACTGGTAAGTACAACTGGGTAGCTTTTCCAGCCTGCTTTCCCACTTAATAGTGATTTACGGCGTAGCGGTAATTCAAATTTAAATTCAATTTGTGCTTTATCGCTCAGCCCTTCGTGGCTAGTTATAAAGGTATCGAGTGCTTGCGCTATTGTTTGCGGATTGACTTGCTGCTCAGTTGAAAGCAGGTCAAGTGCTAAAAATAGACGTGACATATGAATGCCTTTGGCATCTTCTTTATGCAAATTTACAAATGCACGAGCTTTGGCATTTACTGTAACTGGAGATAAGTCTCGTGACTCAAAAATAAATGGCAGTTCGATTTCGCCCATGCCAACCCAGTCTAATTTACCTGTTTGTAAAGCGGGTGCAGTGTCTGCTATATCTGGCATATTGGTTTGCATGTGCGCTACTCGTATTTTGGAGATAATAAAGCGGGGCATTTTACACTAAATAATTTATTGCTGAAATGATGAGTTTAAGAGATGAGCAAAATCAAACATGAAAAATTCTGTTTTTATCGCACAACATGGGTAGTGGTAGGAGAAAAATGCTAAAATCTGGGAAAATGGTATGTTTATACATGCGCATTGCCTTCTTTATATTTAAGCACACAGCTAAGAGATAAAATTACGTATGACCGATTATTCTTTGAGCCCTTGGGCTCGGGTACTTTCCAGCTCAATAACGCGATTTGGTGAATTTAAAACAGCAGCTATTTGTTACACTTTATTTTTAACTGTATCTCTTATTTTATCGAGTATGTTTTATTATGTTGCGATAGGCGAATTGAACCTTGTTGATATTTTGGCTGTGGTGTTTTTTACTGCTGTAGTTTCTCCTTTAATTATAAGTGTATTACTTAATTCAATTCGTCAATTAGATGCCTCGTATGCTTATTTAGATAGTGCAACCAAACAAGAAAAGCTATTAAACCAAACCTTAAAAGACAACATTAGCCGTTTAAATATTGAAATTGATGAGCGTAAAATGGCGTTTCATGCCAAGCACCGCGCTATTGAAGAGCTGCGCCGAGAAATTGCTGAGCGTAAAAAAACACAACAAGAACTTGCCCAACAAAGTATGTTGCAACGCTCAATCGTTGATTCATCTCCCGATTTATTTTATTACCGCGATAACAACGGTGTATTTGCCGGCTGTAATAAAATGTTTGAAGAAGTAATGGGTAAATCAAGCAGCGAACTGATTGGTAAAACGGTTGAGCAAATATTTCCGAGTCATTTTTTAGCTGAAGTTTTGGCAACCGACAAAGAGGTAGAGCAGAGCCATAAAGCACTAACTATAGATGTAGGCTATGAAGTGGACGGTGAAACACGTTGGTTTGAGCTGCGTAAATTGCCTTTTATAAATGATGACGGTGACTACATTGGTTTATTGGGTTTTGGTCGTGATATCACTAGCCGTAAAGAAGCTGCACAAGCACTCGAAACTGCCTATAAAGACAAAGGTAAGTTTATTGCTACGCTGAGCCATGAACTACGTACACCATTGAATGGTATTGTCGGTTTAACGCGTATGTTATTAGATACAGAGCTTAACAAGCAACAGCGTAGTTGGGGCAATACTATTTTTTCGAGTGCTGAAACACTCGGTAATATTTTTAACGATATTATAGATTTAGATAAAATAGATAGAGATCAGCTCGATATAGCAACCAATTCTATTAATGTGTCAGACTTTATAAACGATGTAGTTAATTTTGCAGGCTTAATAGCTGAGCAAAAAGAGCTTGAGTTTGATATTAAGCGCAATGGCATACTTGATGTTTACGCGCAGCTCGATCCGACTCGATTACGCCAAGTTGTTTGGAACTTAATTAACAACGCCGTTAAGTTTACTCAGCAAGGCAAAGTAACACTCGAATGCAGCAGAGAAAATCGTGTAGAAGGCCCATGGTTAGTTATTAAGGTACTAGATACCGGTCAAGGTATTCCACCAGAGCAGCTTGCCCATATATTTGATATGTATTACAAAGCGCCGGATTTAAAAGGCACTAACGCAATAGGCTCAGGTATTGGTTTAGCTGTAACCAAGGCACTTGTAAGTGCAATGAAAGGGATAATTACGGTAAATAGTACTGAAGGCGAAGGAAGTTGTTTTACAGTGCAAATACCGCTTAGTTTATGTGTTGCACCAACAGAGCAAAGTTATGTTGGCCGTGGTTTGTATATTCTACTAGTAGAAGATGTGCCTCTTAACGCCGAAATTGCTACAAATCTATTAGAGCAACGAGGCCATGAAGTGTTATGGGCTGAAACCGGTGAAGATGCACTCTCGTTCGTCGAAACCGAAGATGACTTAGATTTAGTACTACTTGATATGCAATTGCCAGATATAAACGGTGACGTGGTTGCTAAGCAAATACGCTCAGATAGCCACTTTGATAAATTACCTATTGTTGCTTTAACTGCCAATGTACGCAGTGCTGAAAAAGAGCTTGAAGGTATATCAATACAAGGTGCGTTGGCTAAGCCAATTAACACAGTTAAGCTTGATAAAATGCTGGCTGACTTATTTGGCATTAAGCAAAGTGAATGCACAGAGCCACAGCTAAAAGTAAGTGAAGAAGCGCTAGAGGGCATTGATGCACACTTATTAGATATTGAAACAATAGAAGACTTTGTAAATTCGATGGGCTTGGTTGTATTTAGGCGCAGTAGTCAGTTATTTGAAAAGCTAAGTCCACAATATCAGCAAGAATTACTTACTTCATTAAATGCCGGCGATAGAGAAGAGTATGAATCAGTAGCGCATAAACTTAAAGGTGCGGCTGGATCGGTAGGTTTAAATGATGTGCAGCTTCATGCCAAAATAATGGAGCATGGTGCGATTGATGAATCTGATGAAGTGTTAAAGCAGTGGTTAGATGTTTTAGCAGATAAAATAAATGAAGGACAAAAAGCCCTTCATTTATTTTTACAGCAATTAGAGTAAAACTAATTAGCTCTAATTAAGCGTCAATTTTACCAATGAAACGGTAACCTTCACCATGGATGGTGCTGATTAACTCTGACGTTGAGTTATCACTTTCAAAATGCTTACGAATGCGACGAATAGTAACATCAACAGTACGGTCATTTGCACGAAGCTCACGTCCTGTCATGTGTTTAATTAATTGCTCACGGCTAAAGATACGACCTGGAGAATCAAGCATTAAACGAAGTGCTCTGTACTCACCTTTTGGTAAACGCTTAGCGTCGCCATTTGGAGAAGTAAGACAACGGCTATTTTCATCAAGTTCCCAGCCGTTAAATGTAATAACACCATTTGTTTCTAGTGCTGACTCTTCACCGCCTAAAGCAGTGCGAGTAATAAGGTTGCGAGCTCTAATAGTTAATTCACGTGGGTTGAATGGCTTAGTAACGTAGTCATCTGCGCCAATTTCAAGACCTAAAATACGGTCAACATCATTGTCACGACCTGTTAGGAATATAAGACCCACTTTACGCTTTTGGCGTAATTCACGGGCTAAAATAAGACCGTTTTTACCAGGAAGGTTGATATCCATAACTACAAGATTAACGTCATCGTTATTTGTAAGCTTGTCATGCATATCATCGCCATCAATGGCTTCAATAACTTTGTACCCTTCAGCTTCAAATAAACTAACTAGGTTCAGTCGAGTTACGTCTTCATCTTCTACGATTAGAATGACTGGCGTTTGCATTATTAATTAACCTTTTGGAATATTTTATTTATAAAAAACCGGTGACGAATTTATAACCGATTACTAGAGATTATAGGATTATACCCATTTGTTAACAAGGAAAAAACAAATTGGATAAAAATAAAACAGTAGGGTGTCCAAAGTCTACTAAAAAGGGCAGTGCAAAAACTACTGTTTAATTGATATATACGTGGATGTAGCTATTTGAATCATAAAGTCGAAGCCATTTTCCTTTAATAATTGATACATCATTCAATCAAACAAGGTACTTAAAATAATCAGACTAATTCAAAGCAAAACTATATCACTTTCTAACCTTTCATCAATGTATGTGATACAGCAAAGATAAAAAAGTTCATAAATCGCTTAGTAATATTTATTTAATGTAATTAAATAGTATTACACGCTTATCACATGCCTCATTAATGAGGTCATTAAATGCGAATTCAAGGATAAATTTTAAATATATGTACTTTTTAGTGATCTTTATTTAAGGAATAGTAATTATAAAGCGAGCACCGTGTTTTTCTTCAAGATCAAACATAACTCTTCCGCCGAGAGCCTGTGTTACTAAGTTGTATACTAAGTGCATCCCTAGGCCGCTTGCGCCTTGTCCTCGCTTTGAAGTTACAAAAGGGTCAAAAATTCTATTTTTAATATTTTTATCAACGCCTTGACCATTGTCAGAATAAACGATTGTTAATTTTTTCCCTACCAGTTCTACATCAAAGCGAATTTCATTATTTTCTTTACCTATAAATCCATGGATTACAGAGTTCATAAGTAACTGCTGAAACACCTGCTGTAGAGGTTCGGACTTACTATGAATGGCCAAATCGATCGGGCAGTTAATGATAACGACAGGCTTTTTAGGCAGTAACTCAGATTGTATTGATATTAAAACATCGCTAATTAATTTATGCACATTAATGTAGGTATTAACACCGTCGTCTTGAATAACGGCGACTTTTTTAAAATTAGAAATAAGGTCAGCGGCACGATTTAAGTTACGATAAATTAAGTCTAAGTTTTCAATACCTTCATCTATAAATCGTTTTAAGTGGTTAGAGGTTAGTTTTTTATCATTAAAGCTTTGTTGTATATCTGCTAGCTTATCTCGTAGTAATGTAGAACCTGTAATACCAAGCCCTATTGGTGTATTCACTTCATGGGCAACACCTGCCACCATTTGCCCTAAAGACGCCATTTTTTCGTTTTCAACAATTTGTGTTTGATACTGGTGCATTCGCTCAAGGGTTGATAATAGCTCTTGATTTGCCTCTCTGAGAGCAATAGTTCGTTGACTTACTTTTTCTTCAAGACTTTGGTTGAGCTGTTTTATTTCTTGTTTATCTTTTTCGTGGCGCTCAAGCTGCTTTTTGGTACGTGCAAGCATGATATTTAAACTATTTGAAAGAGCGGTTATTTCTTTTACATCGGTTCCTGGCGCGCGTGCATCATAGTTATGATTTTTAGATACATCCTGCAATAGCATGCTTAGCTGTTCTATTGGCTTAGCTATACGTCTTTGAACTTTTATAGCAATAAAGTAAACAACTACCAAAATTAATAGCGTTAATAGCACATCTATTAATATTTTCCTTTCAATATAAGTTTCTAAACTTTCCAGACTTCCTCGCATGTATACATAACCGACCAACTGTTCGTTATCGTAAATAGGGCGGGTTAGTTCAATATTATCGCTCGTAATTCGTGGTGTTTTTAGTTCATCAACACTGTCTATTCTTAGCGGTACTGGAGGCGTTTTTTTTGCATTGAAACTAATAAAAAAAACAGGTTTTTTTGATGCTTTTTCTATTGAATAAATATGTATGTTTTTGACAAGAGGGATGTTTTCAAATGACTTGAGGCGTTTTTCTTCTGTTTTTCTATCATCTTCAGCTACTGATTTACCAGCATCAAAAGCTACAATTTCAGAAAGTATGACGAGTTTATTAATGATTAATTGCTTTTGCTCTTTTACGCTTAAATACGTAGAGATCGAAATAGATAGCGACAAGCAAATAGCTGTAATAAGCATAATTAAGTTAATGAGCGCTTTACGAATGCTACTTTGATGAACTTTTTTAGGCATTATTTCATTATCGCCTGAGTTAATTTTAATTATTTAGAATTTTAGTTTAGCAAAGACAGGAGAAAATGAAGGAAAAAAGCTAAATTAATTCTTATATTTATACGAAGGTTAGCTTGAGTACAGTTGGACTCAAGCGTTTTAAAAAATAATATTAGCTGCTATATACGGCAAACTTGTTATTTTTAAATACCGTTTGGTAGCTTTCAAATTGCGTTTCTAAAATAGGCGGGTATTTTAAAAAGCTATTAGCAACAATATTCAGCTTTCCTATTTTAGTTAAATGCTGTTTTGCATTTGCTAAAAATGTCTCTGCTACTGTGTAGTCGGTTGCAATACCTGTATGAAAAGGTGGATTGCTAATAATTAAATCAAACTTACCGGTAATGCTTTTAAGGCCGTCACTTAATATCGCTTCGCCTTTGATGCTGTTAAGCTTTAGAGTTTGCTGTGTTGCGTAAGTTGCCAGTGCACTTACATCACTACACACAAACTCAAGTGCTGGATTATGCAGCCCTAAAAAGGTTGCTATTAAACCTGCGCCACAGCCAAAGTCGAGAACCCTACCTTGCTTAATTGTCGGTGCGTTTTCGAGTAGAACTTTCGTTCCCATATCTAAACTACCGTGATTAAACACCCCTGGGACACTAATAGCTGTAAACTCGGTGTCGGCAACATTAACAACAAACTTTTTATGGTAGGTCGTAATATCAAAGTCAGGATGCTGGGTAATCTCAGCAAATGAGTAAAGAACGCAGTGCTTAGCTGAATCAATTTTGTTACTAAACTCAGCTTTACCAGCTAATTGCTTTTCAATTGATTTAACACCACTTTTGTTTTCACCTACCACCAATAGTTCGGCATCGTCAGTAATAGCAGATCTAATATTATCAAGCGCCATTAATAACTCAGGTTTTGATTTAGGATAGTAAAGAATAACTAAATCGTAGCCGTTACCAGGTATTGTGTGATTTACACAAACCTCAACGTCTTTGGTGTTTTTAGCAAACTCACCGTTAGCATGGTTGTAGCTAAATGCAGTTACCTTGCTTTGCGGGTTAAGTTTTTTAAGCTCTGTTAAAAAGCCATCTTGAACAAAGTTGACCACCAAGATAGATTTGCCCGTTAGTGCCTCGCTATTACGAAGTAACAGTAAACTTGGGTTGGTTAGTACGCTCATAAATGGCTTTGCCTTACAGTATGTTTAGTTTTATCAAAAATAAAAGTGAATGCTTAAAGTTACAAATTACTCAGTACGTTCAAACATTAAATCCCACACGCCATGACCTAGGCGATGTCCGCGCTGCTCAAACTTAGTAAGCGGACGCAAATCTGGACGTGGAACATAATCGTTAGTTTCTGATTGGTTTTTAAAACCAGGAGCTACATTCATTACTTCAAGCATATGCTCTGCATAGTTTTCCCAATCTGTTGCCATATGAAAAACGCCCCCCATTTTAAGTTGGGCTCTTAGTTTTTCAACAAACTCAGTTTGTACAATACGGCGTTTGTGATGGCGCTTTTTATGCCAAGGATCAGGGAAAAACAATTGTAGAGTTGTTAAGCTTTCATTAGGTATACAATCTGCAAGTACTTCAACTGCATCGTGTTCAAAAACACGTAAGTTAGTAATGCCTGCTTCATCGGCATCCATTAAACAAGCACCAACGCCTGGGCGGTGTACTTCAATACCAATAAAGTTTAGGTGAGGGGCATTTGTTGCCATTTCGACAAGCGATTTACCCATACCAAAACCAATTTCTACTACTACATCGTTGTTATTGCCAAAAACTTCGCTTAAATCAAGCATACCGTTTTTATGCTCTAGGCCCATTGTTGGCCAGCATTTTTCGATTGCAGCGGCTTGGCCTTTAGTTAATCGACCTTCGCGTTTTACAAAACTGCGAATGGTGCGGATGTATTTACCTTCTTGCTTAGCTTGCTCAAGGTTAGTGTTGCTTGATTCACTCATATTATTGGCCTGACAAAAACAATGTGTTTAAAAATGGTTGCATATTATCCCTGACCGAGCCCGCAATCACAAGTATTAGCTGGTTTTACACGCCCTATAGCTTGATCTTTTTATTAACTACAATAGACTGAGCCGCCATTGAGCATCAGTAAAAGTACAATATGTTGGATTTAAATAAAGAACAGTCTAATTCGTTTTCTAATCAAGTCGTTGATTGGTATCACCTTCATGGGCGTAAAACACTTCCATGGCAGTTGGGTAAAACACCTTATAAAGTGTGGGTGTCTGAGGTGATGCTCCAGCAAACTCAAGTTATTACTGTTATCCCATATTTTGAAAAATTTATGCAAAGCTTTCCAGATATTATTGCTTTAGCTGATGCTGATGAAGATTTAGTACTGCATCACTGGACCGGCTTAGGGTATTACGCTCGTGCGCGTAACTTACATAAAACAGCTAAAATAGTACGTGACAAGTACCAAGGCGAATTTCCGCAAACGCTTGATGAAGTAATGGATTTACCGGGAATAGGGCGCTCTACTGCCGGGGCTGTTTTATCATTGTCGCTTGGACAGCATCATCCAATTTTAGATGGGAATGTTAAGCGAGTCTTAGCGCGCTACTTTATGATAGAAGGTTGGTACGGTGTTAAAAAAGTCGAAAACCAACTTTGGCATTTATCAGAGCAATTAACACCTAAAAATAATGTCACCGAATTTAATCAAGCTATGATGGATTTAGGAGCGAGTGTTTGCTCACGCAGTCGCTTTGATTGCGAGGCTTGCCCATTAAATTCAGGTTGTGGTGCCTTTAATGCAGGTAAAGTAAAAGAGTTTCCACATTCTAAACCTAAAAAAGCAGTGCCAAAGAAGAGTTGTCATCAGTTAATTGTTCAGTGCGGCGATAAAGTGCTTATGGAAAAACGCCCTAACAGCGGTATTTGGGGAGGACTATTTGGCTTTTTTGAATTTAATGAGTACGAGGAGCTTCAAACGTTTTTAGCTCAGCAAGGATTAGAAGCCGACTTAGTAGAGCTTGAAGCATTTATTCATGTGTTTTCACATTTTGAGCTGAAGATTAATCCGCATGTACTCAATGTTAAGAAAATTCCTGATGTAGTAAATGACAAACAATTAGTGTGGTATCCGCTTGATCAATCAATAGAGGTTGGCCTAGCAGCGCCAACTAAAAAGTTGGTTAAACAAATTACAGCAATAGTATAGAATAGTCCCATATTTAGCGTTAGAGAGAATCAATCATGGCACGTACAGTATTTTGTCAAAAGTTACAAAAAGAAGCCGAAGGGCTTGGCTTTCAGTTATACCCTGGTGAAATTGGTGAAAAGATTTTTAATAACATCTCTAAAGAAGCGTGGGGTCAGTGGCAGCATAAGCAAACAATGCTTATTAACGAAAAGCATTTAAATATGATGGACCCAGAGCACCGCACATTTTTAGAAGAGCAAATGGTTGGCTTTTTGTTTGAAAATAAAGATGTGGAAATTGAAGGTTATCGACCGCCTGAAAAATAATATTTTAAACATAAAAAAAGGGCTAAATAGCCCTTTTTTTGTGTGCGGTTATTTAATCACTTAACTCATCTTCTTGCTCAGAAATTTTAATTTGTTCTTTTAAAAATTGAGCTGCCTTAGAGTATTCAATTTCTAACTTATCTCTTAAGTCTATTAATTCATCGGTAGTGAGTTCACCTTTTTTACATTTATCTTCAAATGCACTTGAAAGTTCTGCCACCGTTTGGGCACCAATTGTTTTGGATATCGATTTTAATTGATGACACCCTTCAATAATCTCATCTAAATCGTTAACCATAACGCCTGAATTAATCCCCTTAATTAGCCCTTGGCTTTGTTCTAAATACATTTTGAAAAAGCGTAACTGTTTAGCTTCGTCACCATTTACATATTTAGCAACTGCTTCCATATCAATAGGTAGCGCCATGGTTTGATGGATAACTACATTTGGGTTTTGGCTTTGCTTATCGCTCCAGCGTTTTAAAGTGTCCTCTAACGCGTTTAGCTCTATAGGTTTGGTAATGAAGTCGTTTATACCTACGGCTAAACAACGCTCTTTTTCGCCTTTAAGTGCGTTTGCTGTTACAGCAATAATGTAAGGCTGCGCATCAATTGATTCTAATAACTCTGCTTCGTTACGGATTTTTTCGACCATATCGTAACCCGACATTTTAGGCATGTGTAAGTCGGTTAAAATAAGTGAGTAATCACCTTTTCTCCACATATCTAAGCCTTCTTCACCGTTGTTTGCTATCTCAACGCCAAAACCTAGTATGTGTAATTGATCGGTTAGCACTTGTTGGTTTAAAAGGTTATCTTCAACAAGTAAAACCAATTTGTTTGATTGACGAGCCTGCTCAACATTTAAATAATTATTAAGTGTTTTGGTTTTTTTAATTTGTTTAGGTGTATGCAAACCTGCAGCTACTAAAATAGACAGCATAAAGTTAGACTTACATAGAGGAGAGGCATTAATATAAAAAATATTATTATGATTTATAGCCGCTTCATCAAGCTTGCTTAGTACAACAACTTGTTGGTTATAATCCTCTAATGAATAAAATAAGCGTCTTAGCAGCGCGTTTGTTTTATCCATATTGTCTATGCCATCAGCCACCCAAATAATATCTTGCGAATGTTGATGCTCTTCAATTTCTTCTTCTGTGTGTGCATAAACTATTTTAGCGCCCATAAACGATAAATAACGGTACATTGTTTTTTCACGTTCTAGGTGATTACTAACTACAACAATTTGCTTACCATTTAATGCACCTTTGTGTGCGTACTTAATTCTACCCGATGTGCTAAACGGCAGTTCAACAGTAAACTCACTGCCAATTCCTGTATGGCTAGTTACATGAATAGTCCCTAGCATAAGCTCAGTTAAGCTTTTACAAATAGAAAGACCTAAACCTGTCCCTCCATATTCTCGGGTAATTGAATTTTCGGCTTGAATAAACGGATTAAATATTTCGCGTAGTTGTGCCTGCGACATGCCTTTACCGTTATCAGTTACGCAAAAGCGTAAGGTAAAGTGATCAGTTGTGTTATGCACCACCTCTACTGATATTTTTACATGACCTTGGGTTCTTTCATCAGTGCTCGTAAATTTAATTGCGTTGCTACACAGGTTATAAAGAACCTGACGTACACGTACGCTATCACCGGTAAGATTTATAGGAATATCTGGTGCTATTGCTAGCTCTAAATCAAGCTCACGTTTTTTAGCAACAGATGAGAGCACACGAGCAACTTCTTCTATGGTATCGGTTACTGAAAAGGGGATAGGGTCAATATTTAGCTTTCCAGCCTCAATTTTAGAGAAATCTAAAATATCATCCAAAATACTCAATAACGAGAACGCTGATTCACGAATAATTGTACTTAAGCGATGCTGAGCGCCATCAAGTTCGGTTTGGCGAAGTAAATCAATAGTACCTATAACACCATTCATTGGCGTTCTAATCTCATGACTCATGGTTGCTAAAAACGTTGTTTTAGTCTCGCTTGCTCGCTCTGCTTTTAGTGTTGCTTGCTCAAGCGCTAAAGTACGATTTTGTACTTCGGCCTCTAGACCATTTTGTAATTTATAAAGCTCTTTTTGGGCTGCGTCATTCTCGCTCATTGCAGTTTGTACTTTTTGTAGCAATAAGTTGATGTTTTTTGCTACTACACCTAAACCAATATCAAGTTGTTCATCAACATTACTATTGTAATTAGCATCTTCAGTGATTGTCTGTAACTCTTGAGTAAGAGTGTCAGTACTTTTACGCAAGCGCGTATTGATGTACATATTAAACATTAAAGTAAGTATGAATAATGTAGCAACACTTGCTATCGCAATAATATAAGCAATGACTTGAGAATCTTGAGCGCTCAAAGGAGTGGGTGGTAGGTTTTGCTTAATAATAAGCTCACCAATGGGTTGATCGTTTAACAATAGTAAGTGGTGAAGAATGCCTTGCTCTACTAAATGCTTTTCTGCTTCAATAGAGGCTATAGCAGGCTTACTGCTGCTATACACCAACTGAGTGGCAGATGCTGGATTGAAACGATATAAAGTATATTCAAAGTTATCATCTAATAAAGCCGTTAAATCAAGTAACTGTTTTACTTTACCTTGACCATACATAGTTAATGCATCGACCATTGGTAAGTCTAATCTATCGGCAAGCGTTACGATATTAACAGATGATGCTGGTTGGGCTGTCTTAACTTCAGCTTGTGTATAAAATGAGTGGGCAACAATAGCGAGCGCTGTTACAGCAATATTAATGATTAAAAAAAGTGGCAGTAAGCCTTTTACTGGCGATGAGAATTTACTCTGCATTGATTGTTTCCAATTGATGTGTTTTTACTACGATAAGTCCCTATCGTACGTATCTAAGTTAATCGTAACATTTACAAAAAATAATTCACTACGGTTTTAGTCTGATTTAGTTATATTTATTTATAGTTATAGTCCGATTTGTGGTAAAAATGAACGTTATTAATAAAAAACGTGCTGAGTTGTCTGAAAACCGTTCAAACAGTTATAAAGAATAAAAAAAAAGTTGACTTGTAAGGGCAAAACTCGTTTAATACGCCGCACGCCCAGATAGCTCAGTCGGTAGAGATGAGTGGGAATTGCATTAAAAATCCTTTAGATTTTTAATTAGCACTGTTTAAGTGCCTCGATAGCTCAGTTGGTAGAGCAGAGGATTGAAAATCCTCGTGTCCCTGGTTCGATTCCGGGTCGAGGCACCATTTATTAAAGTAGTGGTGTTTAATCAACAGTTTAAACATTATTACGCGTGCCTTAGCACACAGTTTTGTGTGCCGACTTAGCTCAGCTGGTAGAGCAACTGACTTGTAATCAGTAGGTCAACCGTTCGACTCGGTTAGTCGGCACCATTTATTTAAAGTAGTTTGAAAAGAAAGCTGTAATCAGTAGTCTGTTCAAATTACCCGTCGACTCGGTTAGTCGGCACCATTTATAAAGCTAAAAGTTAAATAATTATTTTACTTTTAGTTAGCACAGTTTATGTGCCTCGATAGCTCAGTCGGTAGAGCAGAGGATTGAAAATCCTCGTGTCCGTGGTTCGATTCCGCGTCGAGGCACCATTTATTAAAAGTTATCAATCTTTAAAATTGATAAAGTGCCTTAGCACACAGTTTTGTGTGCCGACTTAGCTCAGCTGGTAGAGCAACTGACTTGTAATCAGTAGGTCAACCGTTCGACTCGGTTAGTCGGCACCATTTATAAAGCTAAAAGTTAAATAATTATTTTATTTTTAGTTAGCACAGTTTATGTGCCTCGATAGCTCAGTCGGTAGAGCAGAGGATTGAAAATCCTCGTGTCCGTGGTTCGATTCCGCGTCGAGGCACCATTTATTGAGAAGCCTTGCTTATGCAAGGTTTTTTTATTTTAAGTGCTTTATAAAAGTTCTCAATCTTTAAAATTGAACGTGCCTTAGCACACAGTTTTGTGTGCCGACTTAGCTCAGCTGGTAGAGCAACTGACTTGTAATCAGTAGGTCAACCGTTCGACTCGGTTAGTCGGCACCATTTATTTAAAAGCCTCGCTTATAGCGAGGCTTTTTTGTTTTCAACTTGAGAATTAAAAATACCCATAGTTAAGAGCAAAGCAACTGACTTGTAATCAGTAGTCTGTATAAGTTATCCGTTCGATTAGGTTAGTCGGCACCATTTATTTAAAAGCCTCGCTTATAGCGGGGCTTTTTTGTTTTCAACTTGAGAATTAAAAATACCCATAGTTAAGAGCAAAGCAACTGACTTGTAATCAGTAGTCTGTATAAGTTATCCGTTCGACTCGGTTAGTCGGCACCATTTATTCAAAAGCCTCGCTTATAGCGGGGCTTTTCTGTTTCTATATGTCTAATACCAATCCGCAATAAGACTTAATCAATTTTAGGGATTAAACCTGACGCTAACTGCGTTAAAAATTTCTGATATAGAGCAACTAAATAACGAAATTTTTGCCTTGTTATCGACACGATTTTCTTACCTCAAAATAGATCACTTAATTAAGCGAATTGGTATAATCTCTTAGACACACTACAAAAAGTTAATTTTTTATTATTAAAAATTGCTGATCATTTGCTCATTTTTACCGTATAACTGGCTATTATGTTAGTTCATCGCTAGCTATGTAATGTTATGTAAAGTAGGTTGAGCAAAAGTTGCCAAAGTGCTTGAATTACGTTCATAAATAGCAGTAATTTAGGTTTAATTATGATTTGGCAATGCAAGCCAACCCTATTGGCAATTAGTGTGATGCTGCTTAGCGGCTGTGCGAGTGATTTTAACTCGTCGCAGCGCATGCAAGCGCCTAATAATATGCCACAGCAATGGCAGCAAGAAGCATCAAGCTCGGTATTAAAAGTACAAGAGCAATGGCTTACACAACTACAAAACCCTACGCTTAACAAATTTGTACAACAAGCACTTAAAAACAACCAACAGCTTTTACAAACTAGTTACGATGTAGAAATTCAAAAACAACAGCTTATAGTATCGGGCGCTGCGCTTTGGCCTAGCCTCGATTTATCAACGCGTACTAGCCGTAGTAAAGACAACCGCCCAGTGAGCTACGACAACGCAAGTTCAGTTAGTTTAAACTTAACTTACGAGGTTGATTTATGGGGTAAGCTTTCAGATTCAAAGCGCGAAGCTAATCTTAACTATTTAGCGCAACAGGCACGGTTTGAGCAAGCTAAACAGCAACTCGTTGCTGATGTGGTAACAGGCTGGTTTGATGTTGTTACATCGCAACAATTACTCGATTTATTTAAACGTCGCGAAGCCAATGCACAGCAGAGCCTTGATATTATCGAGTCTGGCTATCGCCAAGGTATAAACGAAGCACTCGATGTATATTTAGCCCGTAATGAGCTCAATACTGAACGCGCTCGCATTGCCACTCAAACGGCGAACCTATCGGCTTCAGCACGTGTACTTGAGCGTTTACTGGGTGAATACCCAAAAGGTGCCATTACTGCTAGTAGCGACTTACCCGTTATTAATACCGATATTCCACTAGGCTTACCTTCTGAACTTATAACACGTAAACCTACGCTGCGAGCAAGTTGGTATGATCTTTTAGCCACCGACGCTTCATTGGCGTATGCGCACAAACAACGCTTTCCAAGTTTAGATTTAACAGCTTCACTAAGTGATAGCACCGACAGAGTAAGCGACTTGTTTTCTCCATCAAGCCTTGCATGGTCGTTATTAGGTAGTATTTCAGCACCACTTTTTGAGGGCGGACGCTTAAAAGCGAATGAAGAAATAGCGCGCCTTAATACTCAAAAGCAAGAGCAACTTTATTTGCAAACGCTTTACGATGCATTTGGTGATGTAGAGAATGCGATTTCACAGCAGCAGTCTCTTAAATCACAATATAGCAGCACCCTTGAGGCGCAAGAAAACGCACTTGCAGCAGAGCAGTTGTCGTTTGAGCAATATCAAAGTGGCTTGGTAACTTACACTACGGTGCTTGACGCACAAGATAGGTCTTTCGATGCACAAAGCTCCTTAATCGACATTAAAAACCAATTAATAGCTAACAGAATTAACTTACACGTTGCCCTTGGTGGTGATTTTGCAAAGCCCTCAAGTGAACTAAAGAGCAATAATGATGAAAACTAAAACAGCAAAAATTATTATTCCAGCGGTGGTTATTATTGCCACTATTTTAATTGTTATGTTTATTAAAGGTAATCCGCCAGAGGCTAAACGCTTTGGCTCACCTCCTAAAGCATCAATAAGCGTGGCTGCGCTTGAGCTTAAACCACAAAATTACCAAGTGATGATTGATAGCTACGGTACGGTAAAACCACGTACACAAAGTTTATTAGTTGCTCAGGCATCTGGGCAAATAATTGAAGTAAGTGATGACTTTAGAGAAGGCGGCTTTTTTGAAAAGGGCGACGTACTTTTAAAGCTAGACGATAGAGATCATCAAGCTGAAGTTAAATCTGCTCAAGCCAATTTATTAACGGCAGAGCAAGGCTTATTAGAAGAAAAAGCGCGTGGACAACAAGCTATTACTGATTGGAAACGCCTTGGCGGCTCAAATCAGGCAAGCAGCTTAGTACTGCGTGAACCACAACTTGCAGCAGCCGAAGCAGAAGTTTTATCGGCGCAAGCAGTACTTGAAAAAGCCATGCTTGATTTAGAGCGCACTAAAGTAACCGCGCCATATGCGGGTCGTATACTTAGCCGTAGTGTTGATTTGGGGCAAGTTGTTACTAACAATACCCAGCTTGCCACTATTTACGCAATCGATAGCGTAGAGATTCGTTTACCGATTAAAAATAAAGATCTTCCGTTCGTAAATTTACCAGAGCAATATCGTGATGGCGCCAAAAATCAAGCAGGTTCAATTGTTAAATTTACCTCTGACTTAGTGGGTGAGCAAACGTGGCAAGGGCAGCTAGCGCGTACCGAAGGTGCTATAGATGAAGGTGCACAACAGCTTTACGTAGTTGCTAAAATTAACGACCCATATAAAGCAACGGCTAATAACCAGTACCCAATAAAAATAGGGCAATACATAAAGGCGCAAATTACCGGTAAAACAGTTCCTAACGCACTTATAATCCCTAACAGTACTATTTATCAAGGGACGTATGTTTATGTTGTTGAAGAGGGTGTACTCAAGCGTAAAGACATTACACTTGCTTGGCAAAATGCGACACAAGCGATGATAAAAACGGGATTAAATCCAAATGATAAACTGGTTATTACTCCACTAGGGCAAGTGAGTTCTGGAACTCAGGTAAGTATTTTAGGCGAACAAAGCACAGAGCAACCTAAAAGCCGAGGAGCTAATGGGCAAGGTAAAGGAAAGCGCCCGACGCCAGAGCAGCTTGAGCAAAAAGCAAAAGAGCAGGGTATTAGTGTTGAAGAGCTAAAAAAACGCCGCGCAGCAAAGCAAGGAGATAAGCCATGATCGCTTGGTTTGCCAAAAACCATGTTGCTGCTAACTTATTGCTAGTAACGCTGTTACTGTCGGGACTTTTTAGCTTATCAAGCAAAATACCGCTTGAGGTATTTCCTTCATTCGAAACTGACATGATAAGCGTAAATGTAAGTTTGCGTGGTTCAACACCAGAGGATGTAGAGCAAGGTGTAACTATACGAATAGAAGAAGCAGTACAAGATTTAGAGGGCATAAAGCAAATATTTAGTCGCTCTTCTGAAGGTTCTGGCTCTGTGACAATAGAAGTGGAAAGCGGTTACGACCCTCGTGAGCTTTTAGCTGATATAAAAAGTCGTGTAGACGCAATTAACACTTTTCCAGCCGATGCTGAAAAGCCGATAGTAGCGCTTGCTGAGCGAATTCGTGAAGTTATCGCGGTTACCGTATCGAGTGACTATGGCGAAAAAGAAACCCGCGAATACGCAGAAACAGTACGCGATCAAATCCTACGTTTACCTAATGTAACGCAGGTAGAGCTAAGTGGCGTTCGTGATTACGAAATAGCCATTGAAGTAAGCCAAGATATTCTTCGTCAGTACGATTTAAGCTTGGCACAAATATCGAGTGCTATTTCAAACTCAAGCTCAGATATTTCTGCTGGTAACTTAAAAACAGAAGGCGGGGACGTACTTATAAGCTCTAAAGGGCAAGCATATCGTAAAGATGAATTTGCCAGCATTGTTGTTAAAAACCAAGCCGATGGCACTATTATTCGCTTAGGTGATATAGCGACTATAAAAGATGATTTTGAAGAAACACCAGTACGTACTCGCTTTAATGGTAAGCAAGCTGCATTTATCGACGTATATCGAATTGGTCCACAAAGTGCGATTACAGTTGCTGACGATGTTAAAAACTACATAAAAGAGCAACAAAGCTCTCTCCCGCAAGGGTTTGAACTAAGTTACTGGGATGATGATTCGGAGCTGGTTAAAAGTCGTATTTCGACCCTTACTACCAATGCTTTACAAGGCGGTATTTTAGTACTGGCTTTACTTACTTTGTTTTTACGCCCTGCAATTGCATTTTGGGTATTTATTGGTATTCCGGTTTCGTTTATGGGCGCGTTTATAGCGATGCCTATTTTTGGCGTAACCCTTAATATTATGAGCTTATTTGGCTTTATATTGGTACTGGGGATTGTTGTTGATGACGCCATAGTTACCGGTGAAAACGTCTACACCCATTTAAAAACAGCTACGTCGGGCGAGCAGGCCGCAATTTTAGGTACTCAAGAAGTAGCAACACCAGTAACATTTGGTGTGTTGACTACCGTTGCTGCCTTTTTACCTTTGGCCTTTATTGAAGGGGCGCGTGGTGCCTTGTTTGCACAAATACCGGTAGTGGTTATTCCGGTATTATTGT
This sequence comes from Pseudoalteromonas sp. MelDa3, assembly GCF_002863625.1. Lineage (NCBI taxonomy): Bacteria > Pseudomonadati > Pseudomonadota > Gammaproteobacteria > Alteromonadales > Pseudoalteromonadaceae > Pseudoalteromonas > Pseudoalteromonas sp. MelDa3. Next base: position 37,697 of record NZ_PJBR01000018.1, read on the forward strand.
TTTCATTGATTGAATCTAAATTTGTACTACCAGCACATTTAAAATATATAAAACTACGCCACGAAAAAGGCGAACCTTCAAAGTTTGATGTTATTCAACAGCGTTTTGCAGATGGATTTGAAAACGCGATTTTAAAATACTATCAACCCACTTTAAATTTAGCACTGCGCCATAAATTGGCTTCGGTAAGCTTGTTTATTGGTGTATTTGTTATAATTTTAACCATGATCACCAGCGGTTGGACTAAGTTTGTATTTTTCCCGCGCATACCAAGCGAAACAGTCCGCGTTAACTTAACACTACCAACAGGTACACCGTTTGAAGTAACTAATAAATACGTAATTGACATGTCGCAAAAGGCGCAGCAATTACAAGAAAAGTACCGCGATCCGGATACTGGCGAAAGCGTTATTTTAAATATATTAGCCACAACAGGCGGGCGTGGTGGTGTATCTAATTCAGGCTCTGTACGCTTTGAAATAACACCGGCTGAAAAGCGTGAATCAGACATAGGATCACGAGAACTTGCCAGCGAATGGCGCGATTTAATTGGTGTGATACCAGGCGCCGAAAGTTTAACGTTTAGAGCCGAAATTGGCCGAAGTTCAGACCCCATTGATGTTCAGCTTAGCGGCACTTCGTTGACTATTTTACAAGACGTGGCTGATCACATTAAAACCCGTTTATCGACCTATCCAACGGTATTTGATATTGCCGATAGTATGTCCGACGGTAAAGAAGAGTTACAAATAGAGCTTACGCAACAAGGTTTAGCGCTGGGCTTAAATAGAGTCAATGTAGCAGGACAAGTACGTAACTCGTTTTTTGGCTCGCAAGCACAACGTATTCAGCGAGGCAGGGATGACGTACGTGTAATGGTACGCTTACCTATAGATGAGCGCCGCTCTGTAGCTGACCTACAAAACATACTTATAAATACGCCTGATGGAGGCTCAGTGCCTTTATCGCACGTGGCAACACTTACTGCTGGGCAAAGTCCATCAACTATTAATCGAATAGACCGTTACCGCACATTAAACGTAACAGCCGATATCGAAAAAAATAATACCAACATGACCATACTGCAGGCTGACCTAACGGAGTATTTAGATGGGTTAATGCAGCAATATCCTGGAGTAGATTACAAACTAGAAGGTGAGGCTAAAGAGCAAAGAGAGTCGTTTGGGTCGTTGGCTTGGGCACTTGTGTTTGTATTTTTTATTATTTATGCGCTATTAGCAATACCGCTTAAATCTTACTTACAACCAATCATAGTAATGAGTGTTATTCCATTTGGCATGATAGGTGCTGTAGTAGGGCATTGGATCATGGGAATGGACTTAACTATTATGAGTTTACTCGGTATGCTTGCGCTAACCGGGGTGGTGGTAAATGATTCGCTTGTACTCGTTGATTTTATTAATAAAAAGCGCAGTGAAGGTGGTAAAGTTCTCGATGCTATAAAAATTGCAGGTGCATCACGTTTTCGCCCTGTAATGCTAACTAGTTTAACGACCTTTATTGGCTTAATGCCATTACTGTTTGAAAAAGCGACTCAGGCACAGTTTTTAATACCAATGGCGGTGAGCTTAGGGTTTGGGATTATTTTTGCTACCTTTATTACTTTATTGTTAGTACCAATAAACTACATGCTAATGGAGCGTTTTCAAGGTTGGTTTAAATAACTTCACTCTTAAATACGTGATTATTAAAGCTGTAGGTAAGCAATTACCTGCGGCTTTTTTATAAGCTAAAAAGTAATATTAGACAATAGAAGATAAGTGAATAAAAAATTTAAATAAATATAAGAATAAACAGGAAGGTTAATTTTTTTTGATAAAGCCTTTTAAAGGCGAGGGTTTGCTAAAAAGGTGTTCCCCAAGATACGGTACTCGGTTTCAGTCCTGAAACCAGAAGGTTTCAGGGCGGGAATCTGCGGTTTACCGTAGACTTCTCGGTACATGCCGAGCCTGCACAATAGTAGACGAACAGAAACCCTGGTATAAAATTTATCGGCTCAGGGACTTAACTAAGCTCCGGTACCCCAGGGAACAATTTAAGTATATAAGACATAATCCAATCCTTAAACCCCAAACGTAAAAAATTATATCGTTCGCTTAGTTTTTCCGCACCTTTAACTCATCATTTACTTTATCGCATGGTTTTTGAGCTTGATCATACAATTAATTGGAGTTGCTTTTTATCGAGTGGTAGCATTGCCTTAACTTGCAAAGCGAAGATTCGATTATGAACGATTTACCCGATTACGAAAAAGCTCAACTGCTTTTAGAAAAAAACGAAATATTTGTATCACCTGCCGAAGCGCATGGCGTGATTAGTGGTTTACTTGCGTGTGGTTTAACCATTGACGACAAAGAATACTTAGGCCTTTTGAGCGATGTGTTTAACGATGGTGAATCGTTTAGTAACGATTTAAAGCAGTTTTTTGGCACTATTTATAAGCAAGTAGTCGCGAGCTTTAATGATGATGAATTTCAGTTTGATTTATTTTTACCAAGCGACGACGAAACACTCATCGATCAGGCTAATGGCCTCGTATCATGGGTAGCGGGTTTTATGCTTGGTTTTGGTTTAAAGCAAAAAGACTACGGTAAACTATCGAGTGATGTTAAAGAGGTTATTACTGACTTTAGCGAAATCACTCGCCTAGATACTACTTTTGAAGAAACCGAAGAAGACAGCCAAGCGCTGCACGAAGTGATTGAATATGTGCGTGTATCAGCACTACTTTGTTTTGCAGAGCTTGGTAAAGAGCAAAGTACGCAAAGTACTAAAAAAACACTTCATTAACTTTTAAAAAGTAAAACGGGTTGGTTAATAATGGTTGAAGTACAAAAGTCAGAATTTAAAGCACGTCGCGAGCGCTTACTTGCTCAAATGGATGAAAATAGCGTTGCTATTATTCCCGCTGCGAGCGAAGTGACGCGCAGCCGCGATACCGAATATGCATTTAGACAAGATAGCGACTTTTTTTACTTAACTGGCTTTAACGAACCCGACGCCGTACTTGTACTCTGTAATAACAGCGATGCACCCAGTACTTTATTTTGCCTAGATAAAGACAAGCTTGCAGAAATTTGGCATGGCCGCAGAGTTGGCTTTGATAAAGCTAAAAGTGACTACTTGTTTGATGAAGCTTATCCGCTAAGTGAATTAAACGATAAGACACTCGATATGCTAAATGCAAAAAATGCGATTTATTTTGCACAAGGTGCTTATCCCTCATTTGATACCAAAGTGTTTTCGTTACTAGGTACGCTTCGAAGTGGCTCACGAAAAGGCCTCAAAGCACCGAGTACTTTAAAAGAGATACGCGGCCTAATTCATGAAATGCGTTTGTTTAAATCGCCAAGCGAGATAGATGTTATGCGAGAAGGCTGTGAAATTAGTGCGCGAGGGCACATGCGCGCTATGCGTTATTCGCATGCCGGTGCCACAGAGTTTCAGCTAGAAGCAGAGCTACATCATCATTATGCAATGAATGGTGCGCCTCATCCTGCGTACGGCACAATTGTTGGTAGTGGCGACAACGCCAATATTTTACATTACACACAAAATAGCGATGTTTTAAAAAGTGGTGACCTAGTACTTATAGACTCCGGTTGTGAGTTACAAGGTTACGCTGCTGATATAACGCGTACATTTCCGGTAAATGGTCAATTTAGCGAAGAGCAAGCCGCGCTTTATAATATTGTACTTAAAGCGCAAAAAGTTGCTTTTGATGAGGTAAAACCCGGTGGTTATATGTCGTATGCTAATAAACGTGCAATGGAAGTAATGACCCAAGGTTTACTTGATTTAGGTATTTTAATTGGCGACTTTGACGAGCTAATGGCAAAAGGTGCGTGTAAAGAATATTACATGCACGGGCTTGGGCATTGGCTTGGTTTAGATGTACATGATGTTGGCGATTACAAAGTAAATAACGCTGAGCGGGCATTTGAGCCGGGTATGGTACTCACTATAGAGCCAGGGCTTTATATAAGCGAAGACTCAAGCGCACCGCAAAAATACAAAGGCATTGGCATTCGTATCGAAGATAACTTGCTAGTTACCGAAACCGGCCATGAAAACTTGACCCTAAGCGTACCTAAAAAAATTAGCGATATAGAAGCACTTATGCAAAGTGCTAAAAACGTATAAAGCTCGGAGAGTAAAGTGGCTAAGCAGTTTGATGTAGTTATTATTGGCGGTGGTTTAGCGGGAGCAAGCTGCGCATTAAGTGTGGCTAAAACTAATCCCGCGTTAAATATTGCCGTTGTAGAAGCGAATCAAGTAACCGGCGACTACCACCCAAGCTTTGACGACAGAAGCATTGCACTTGCTCAGCAATCGGTAGAGTATTTACAAAGCCTCAATTTATTTGAGCAAAATGCCCCTTACACCGCAGCAATCAAAAAAGTGAGCGTGTCTGATAGAGGCCACTTTGGCAAAGCGCACATTAATTGCGACGAATTTGCTAAGCCCTCACTTGGTTACGTAGTAGAAGTAAATCCATTTGGCCGAGCGCTCCACCTGCGTTTAACGCAGTCAAATATTACGCTTTTGTGCCCCGATAGCGTAACTGCCATCGAGAAAACTCTGCATAGCAATACACTCACCCTACAAAGCGGCGAGCAATTAAATGCAGCACTATTGGTTATTGCTGATGGCGCACAATCACCAACACGCAATTTACTCGGGCTTGGTTTTAATACCCTGCCTTATGAACAAGGCGCTATTATTGCTAATGTAGAAGTGGCTGGTGGGCATAATAATCATGCCTTTGAGCGCTTTACACAAAACGGGCCTATGGCGTTATTACCCATGAGCAATAACCGTTATTCGTTAGTGTGGTGTATGCGCCAAGAGCAGGTTAAACAGCACATGGCACTCAGTGAACAAGATTTTTTAAGTGCCCTGCAAAGCGCGTTTGGTTATCGCGGTGGTCAATTTACTAAAGTAGGTATGCGCACGAGTTACCCGCTCGTTTACGGGCAAGTTGAGTCTTTAACTGCGCACCGTACAGTGGTTATTGGTAATGCTGCACATGCTATTCATCCTATTGCAGGGCAAGGTTTTAATTTAGGTCTTCGCGACGTACAAGTACTTAGTAATTTAATAGCAGATAGCCAGCACGATTTAGGCAGCTATGCGTTTACACGTGAATATTCAAAAAAGCGCAGTGATGATATAAAAACCGTAATGAGTTTAACCGATGCACTTGTTAGGCTTTTTTCGAACTCATCGCGAGTGCTCGCATTGGGGCGCAGTATTGGGTTGTTTTCGATGGATTTATTTCCCGCATTAAAAGCGCCATTAGCTAAACAGTTAATGGGGCAAGTTAAACAAGGTAGGCGTTTATGAAGCAAGCACAGGTTTGTATTGTAGGTGGCGGCTGTGTAGGGCTAACACTAGCACTTGGATTGGCAAAAGCCGATATAAGCGTCGTTGTACTCGACGGCGCACCAACACAAGCGTTACCAACTAATGAATATGGTTTGCGTGTAAGTGCGTTAAGCATTGCAAGCCAAACCTTGCTTGAACAATTAAATGTATGGCCCGAAATTATCGCACAGCGAGCGTGCGCTTATACACATATGGATGTACGTGATGCCGACAGCTTTGGCAAAATAGCGTTTAATAACGAGCAACTTGAGCTTGAACATTTAGGCCACATTGTTGAAAACGACATTATCCGCTTTGCGCTTATAAAAGAGCTAGAGCAACAAAGCAGTGCAACACTAATGTTTGATACACAGTATCAGCAAATACATCAAAGCGAATCTGATGTATTTATAACACTTAAAAGCGGCGAGCCAATTATTGCAAAACTGCTGGTGGCGGCTGATGGTGCAAATTCAGCTATACGTAAACAATTTAATATGGCGCTTAGTTTTAAAGATTACGATCACCATGCGCTAGTCGCGACAGTTAAAACTAAAGAGCAACATGCAAACACCGCACGCCAAGTGTTTTTACCAACAGGCCCACTCGCATTTTTACCACTGAGCGATGCCAACACCCATTCAATAGTGTGGTCTACCAGCCCCAATCATTGTGATGAATTGTTAGCAATGGACGACACCGCTTTTAATAAAGCTGTAATGGCTGCCATAGATGGCCAATGCGGCCTGTGTGAAGTGCAAAGTGCGCGCGCAGCATTTCCTCTTAAAATGCGCTACGCCCAGCAATGGGTTTCAGGCAAAGTGGTACTCATTGGCGACGCTGCACATACAATCCATCCACTTGCAGGGCTTGGTATGAACCTAGGCCTAAAAGATGCGGCTTATTTAATTGAGCTTTTAACAAGCGATAGTAAGGAGTTTGCAAGCACTCGCACACTGCGCGATTACGAGCGCACTCGTAAGCTCGATGCACAAAAGCACATCGCTATGATGCAAGGGCTAAAAGAGTTATTTGAAGGTGCAAACCCAGTTAAAAAACTTATTCGTGGAGTAGGGCTATCATTAGTTGATAATCTTGGGCCAATCAAGCACCTGTTCGCCAAAGAAGCGATAGGCAAATAAGTAGGTTGGGTTGAGCGAAGCGAAACCCAACAGATAAAGTAAAGTGATGAGCTTGATTAAAAAAACCGATGTTTAATTTAAACATCGGTTTTTTTTATGAAGGTTTTAAATATATTTAAAGCCGCGCTTTTCACGCGAGCAAGTTCGGCGTCTACATGCAAAGTTTAACACTGAGCTTAATTTTACCTGTAGGCGTTTAGCTTGCTGACGCGACGAGCGTAGCTCGTAATTACTATCGTTAGTTAAAAAGCGCTTTGCGTTAAATCAGTTACAAATTCTTTTGTGCTTCATTCACCATATCTTTGAGCGCATCAATTAACAGCGGGTCTTTTTTGTTTTCTTTTGCAAGCTCGAGTGCGTGTTTCATGCTGGTAACGGCTTCTTTAAACTGTTTGTCTGCAGTGTACCCTTGCGATAAACGCATGTGAGAATAAGTTGCATTTGGGTAATGGGTAGTAAAGTGTTTAAGCGTGGTAATAGCTTTAGCTGTATTACCAAACTTTTGCTGGCTATGAGCAAACTCTACGTATACATCTTGTGGAATTTTAAGCTCAAACCCGTACTTATCACTAAGTGCTTGGTAATAACCTGTAATGAGCGATACATCAGCAAACTTTCCGTGCTCGTCAGTAACCTTAAATATTAGGTCGCTAAATAAGTGAATTAGGCTATCGCTAAGCGCTGGTAGTATAGTGCCCATATGAGTAAAAGCGGGATAATGTTTATATTCCCATTTAAGCTGCGAGGGCGTTTGTTGTTCTAAATTTACCAAAGTATTTAATACGCCTGTATAAAAGCGTGCTCCTTCGCTTGCTACACTAATAAATAACGATTGACCGCCTTTAGGGTTTTTAGTGTATTTTATAATATTATTTTTTAATTCCTCATCACTCCACCAACTGTTTGGGCTTATAGCTATATAGTTATTAAATAACTCAGGCTGATTAACTAAAGTATAAAGCGCCAAAGTACCTGCATTAGAGTGGCCAATTAAGGTGTTGTAGCCGTTAGTTGAGTAATTACTGTTTATATGAGGCATGAGTTCATCAGACACAAACTTTAAAAACTTGTCGGTTTGTCCTGCGTCAGGCCATTTGTTTTTAACAAAAGTTTGAAACTCTGTTTTAGGCTCGCCTTCTACTTTGGGTAAATAATCGCGAACACGGTTAGTTGTATCAATACCAACGAGCATTGCGTTAGGTATCTGCTCGTAATCAACAAGGGATTTAATAACACCAGACACCGTATGAAAGTGCTCAACACCATCAAGTAAATAAATAACATAAAGCGGCTGATCGTCTTTTACAGTGTCAGGTATGAAAATTTTAATGGGTCTGTCTTCGTTAAGTATTTTTGACTGCAGAATGACTTTTTTACCAACGGTTATGTCAGTTGTATTGGTTTTTGCGTGGCTTAAAAATGGTGTACTAAAAGTAAGTATTAATACAAGCGATA
>NZ_PJBR01000137.1:0-5784 GCF_002863625.1 Pseudoalteromonas sp. MelDa3
AAATAAAATAGAAAGTATGTTTATGCCTTTTATTCAATCAGATAATTCAATTACCCGAAAACATGGTGGTAGTGGCTTAGGCCTTGCGATATGTAAGCAAATTTGTGATGTAGTAGGGGGAGATATTTCGGTTAACTCTGAGCTCAATAAAGGGAGTGAGTTTATCGTTAATTACCCGTTACAAATAGACACAACCGACTCAATATTGCGAGAGGGGTTTGCAGCACGAAGTAAAAAGCCAAGAGTATGGATTGTAGGACATAACCAAATTTTAAAAACCGCGTTGGAGCACACACTCACTCGGTTTTCTATCGCTTTTGAGCACTATGAAATATGCCCAGATATCCCTGAGTATGATAGTTTTCCTGATGCAATTGTATTAACTGATCCTCCAATGCTAGCCCAAACACGCGAGTGTATAAATACATATAACTCCCTTAATTCACCGTGTTTACTTATCTTAGACTTACTAGGTGAAAGCTTATTACCGCAAAATCTTAACGACAGAGAGCTTAGGTTAAATGGCCCTTTTAAAGTATCGCATGTACCGCGAGCAATTAGTTTATTGGAAGAACAGTTATTTCATTTAGATATTATATTTACTAATCGTGAACAAAAAGAAGCCTTAGAAAGCCCTTCAGGGTTAACTCAGTTGAATGGGACCAATGTATTGGTTGCTGAAGATAATACTAATAATCAAATAGTAATAAGGCAGTTTTTAGAGCAAAAAGGCTGTCGGGTACATATTGCTAGTGATGGGCAAGAGGCAATAACCAAGGCTAAAAACAATAAACTTGATATTATTTTTATGGATATCCAGATGCCAATACTAGATGGGATCTCTGCAACTAAAGCAATCAGAAAGTTAGATATAGCCACCCCTATAATAGCGCTCACAGCAAATGCGATTCATGGTGATAAAGAGCGATTTATTGAAGCGGGGATGAATGATTATTTAGCTAAACCAATTGTAAGTGAAACACTTTATTTATTGCTTGATAAATATGCACCAAAGCAGGCTATTGAATCTAAGCATTTAAAGCTTACTCGTTTAGTGCAAGTGTGGGAAAAGCTGGGTTGAGCAATGAAGGTTAGGGTCTGTTGAACTTTCAGGGTTAAATTTGCAGCAGTCTGTTTGGTATTTAGGCCAGGCAGAGCCTATGCAGTGTGGTTATTCCCCATAAATGGGCGATAACGTAGCATTAATGCCAAACAGGCGCTGCCCAAAGGGTTCTTCCTAGGGGCTATTTACTCTTTGTTGCTCGGTTTTTACTTAGCCCGCTAGGTTACAAACCTCGCGCCGCGATTAAACCGCCTCTAGTTTGAACAAATTTTAATCCGCAAAGATCAACAGACCTTAATATAAAAAGTGGGTTTGTGTTGCATAAAACTTGATAAACGAAGAAATTAACCTAGTATTTTAGGAGTAAGTTAAATTTATTTTTTAGTATTTAATGAGTGTTTTTATTATAGTTTTTCAATTTGATTCGCAAATTGCAATTCAAAATAAAAATACAACGTTACGAATTATTTTTGGATTCTAAATTACATTTTTAATTTTTTTAATACTTTGATTTTGTTGTTTATTTTATCTTTCGTTTGTTTTTGTTTAGTTGGCACGGCTTTCGCAACATATTAAATATCAAATCAAGACAATTTAGTTAAATTTTTAAGAGGTGCAATATGCAAACAAATACAAAAGCCAAACAACAACCTAAAAGTAATAATTGGGTACTTACACCTGAAATCATGGTTTTGTCTATTTTGCTTGTAGCTACCTTAGTAATAGGTATTACAGTTCTGCGCGGTAGCGATTCTGTAGAGCCGTTAACGGACATACAGCCGATTACTTTTACACAAGCTGATGTTGAAAATGCACAGTCGATGAGTAATACGTTTGACTCGCAAAATACTAACTATGCACAACATGTAACAGCCCCTAAAAACGAAAATAACGACACTCTTTCAAACTAGAGACTTTTGCGCAGGTAACTATTTATTGTTGCCTGCGTTTTTTTTATGTTTCCTATCACCGTTTTAACTTTTTCTCCCTAGCTTTAAAATTACGTGTACGCTTTTTAATTCAAGCTGTGCGTAACTAAATTAGTTTTATCCAGCCTTTCTTTATACTCATCTTCAATTACTAATCCTTACTTTTAGCCAACAATTACTAACTGGTTTCTCTGTGCTGTTTGGGCTTGAGTAAGCTCTTATTTATTAATTTAGGTGCATTGCAAATTGAATTGCAAAATGCAAATAAAATAGAAAAATTTAAATACTCAAATAACTAAACTTAACCTTTTGAATTTGCTGTTTTTATTTTTGTTTTATTCACTTTCTAAATGGTCTGTAACTTGCTCTTGATTACATAAGTCACTAAGAGTGAAAATCGGAGCAAAACATGAATGCATTTAAGTACCTAGAAGCAGAAAGCCCAGTCAATCTCGCAAGATGGCATGAGTTAGAGAGAATCATGTCGGATGCAATGCAAAATAATTATTTTAAAATGGTTTATCAACCGCTTGTATCATTAGGAACGGGAAAGTTGGTCGGCTTTGAATCGCTAGTAAGGTGCCAATCACCCCGCTTTGGTATTGTAGGCCCTGATGAGTTTATCCCTCATGTAGAGCAATCGGGAATGATTTTAGAATTAGGTGACTGGATTTTTGAGCAATGTTTGTCTGATTTAAAACAGATGCGACATTTTGGTATGACAGATATTGCTGTTTCTTTAAATATTTCACCGGTACAAATTTTAGATGGTGATGTGTTTTCAAAAGTAATGGCTTTGCTAGAAAAGCACCAAATACCACCACAAGCCATTAAAGTTGAATTAACGGAAACAGCGCTAATTCATAGTCCTGATAAAATAGCTAAGGCGTTTGAAAACTTCCATAAAGAAGGCGTAAAGGTGTGGATTGATGATTTTGGCACTGGGTACGCGTCTTTAGGTCTACTTCGTCAATTTGATATCGATGGTTTAAAAATTGATCGCAGTTTTGTAAGTGGTATTGCAACTAATAACGAAGACTTTACGTTATGTAGCGCAATTATTGCGATGGCTCAACGATTGGGCTTACAAACTGTAGCAGAAGGCATTGAAGAGAATGAGCAATTACAAATATTAGAACAACTTGGTTGTGATATTGCTCAGGGGTACTTGCTCGATAAGCCGCAAACATTAACAAAAAGTATTGATACCCGGGCTCTGTAATTGTTTATATTCATTTTGATTTGCAAAATGCAAAAAACAAATTACTCTTAAACTACAATTCTTACATTTTATTAGTGTACGAAGCTTTAACTTACACAAAGGTTATCTATGCCTATATCAGAGCAGTTTATCGATAAAAGTATTACGGAGCTAAATGTTTTAATTCAACTTGAAAAGGATGTTGGAATAAGCGTTTTAGCTCGATTAGTAAACTTATTTATCGATGAATTAGTTACTATGGCTAACCAATTAGATACGGCAATTAATAATGCAGATATTATAAAAATTAGAGAAATAATGCATGTTTTGAAAAACTCGGCTGCCTTATATGGAGCCGCTCCTTTAGCTGCATTGGCAACACAGTTACACGATTCACCACCACCAACCACAGAAGAAAATTTGCACGCAGCGCTTGTTATTAAGCATAACTTGGATAAAACCCGAGATGCATATCAAATAATGAGTAAGAGTATAGCTATCTAGGAGAAAGCCGTGTCAGATATAATGGGTAAAGGCCTTGTTTATATTGTTGAAGATAGCATCGCAAGTGGTGCTTTGTACGCCAGTCAGCTAGAGCAAGTAGGTTTTGAATGTAAGCATTTCGCAGATGGATATTCTGCTTTGGCCGGTATTAAAGAAAAAATGCCTGCGGTGATAGTACAAGATGTATGCTTGCCTGATATAAGTGGGCTTGAAGTTTTACAATTTGTAAATAAACAAAAAAATCCTGCTAATGTAGTCATGATCACCTCAAATAGTTCTATTGATATTGCAGTGGAAGCTATGCGTTTAGGTGGCTTCGATTTTTTAGAAAAACCCTTCACAAGTCAGCGACTTATTAGCTCAGTAGAAAGTGCGTTAACACCCAAAGAGCAAGCTAAAGTACAACCTTTGGTTCAAAGCAGTGATAAAAGCCAAGATTTTGTTGGTGAATCTCTCGCAATGAAAACCGTTTTTAGATTGCTAGATAGCGCAGCTAGAAGCAAAGCATGCGTATTTATTACAGGTGAAAGTGGAACCGGTAAAGAAGTATGCGCACAAACCCTTCATGATTCGAGCCCTCGCAGCCAAGGCCCTTTTATTGCTATAAACTGTGCTGCGATCCCTGCTGAGTTATTTGAATCAGAATTTTTTGGGCATGTTAAAGGGGCATTTAGTGGCGCTTTAAGCGATCGTAAAGGCGCAGTTGAAGTGGCCAACGGCGGTACGTTATTTCTAGATGAACTATGTGAAATGGAGCTTAACTTACAAGCTAAGTTATTGCGCTTTTTACAAACTGGCATATTTAGCAAGGTTGGTAGCAGCGAAGTATTACACAGCGATGTCCGCTTGGTATGTGCAACCAACAGAAATCCAATAATAGAGGTAGCAGAGGGGCGCTTTAGAGAAGATTTATATTATCGTTTAAATGTTATCCCCGTAAAGCTCCCGCCTTTAAGGGAGCGCGGAAACGATATTTTGCTGCTCGCTGAGTATATTTTAAAACAAAAAAGCGATAGCAACGCTAAACATTTTATTGGCTTTTCTGATGAAGTTAAGGCGCTTTTTTGTAATTACGATTGGCCAGGAAATATACGCGAACTGCAAAATGTAATTGAAAATACAGTCGTTATTAATGATGGCGATGTAATAGAAAGAGATATGCTACCAAATTCATTTGGTCTAGGCGCTGTAAAACACTCAAGCTCAACTAAGTCAATTCACAATACAAACGATCAGAGTGTTCAATTATCTCCTATGTCGGTTCACGATATAGAACCATTATGGCAAGTTGAAAAAAGGGCTATTGAAAACGCAATCAAAAGCTGCGAAGACAACATTCCTCTTGCTGCTGCTTATTTAGGGGTAAGTGCATCTACCATTTATAGAAAAATAAAGGGATGGTCTTAAAGCTTTAATAGATTTTAATTGCAATTTTAGGTTGAATTAATAAAAGTTACCCTAAACTCTATGTGTAAGAGCAAAATTAATTTTTAATCTGAAATAGTAAAAGGAGATCGCAATGAGTAACACTAGTTTAAAACCTGCGGATATTATGCCATCACTAGTAGTGAGTGATGTTGATGAGAAAAAGGTAGATTTAGTTGACAGAATAAGTGACTCTCCGTGGAAAATGATTGTTGTTTATCGAGGCCAGCACTGCCCTAAATGTACTGCGCAACTCAACGAGCTTGCTAAAGTTCATAAAGACTTTAAAGAGGCTGGAGTTGAAGTGGTTGCAGTAAGTGGTGATAGCCATGAGCAGCTTAATAAACATCTTGAAAAAATAGATATTAACTTCCCAATTTACTATGGTTTAACAATCGAACAAATGACTGATTTAGGGCTACATATTAGCGAGCCTCGCAGTGGTGCAGAAACTGATCATCCATTTGCTGAACCAGGAATTTATGTGCTTAATGAAAAAAATCAGCTTCAAATGGTCGATATATCAAACAGCCCGTTTGTTCGTCCTGATTTAGAGCAACTGCTAGGTGGGATTAAGTTTTCAAGAGAAAACGACTATCCAATCCGGGGCACATTTATTAAATAGTATTCATTTTACATGGTTTCAAAAAAGGCACTCTTCA
>NZ_PJBR01000138.1:0-5758 GCF_002863625.1 Pseudoalteromonas sp. MelDa3
TCGCATACCACAGGTGTTGGTCTGTGATTATCATCGACTGCAACAAACGTAAAGCTACCACTAATAGCAGAGTGCTTATCGTCCCTGTGCATAGTTTCTAATAGTATATCTACATCAACTTTTAAGCTGGTATTACCTACATGCACTACTTTAGCTATTAACTCTGCAAACGTACCTGCTGGTATCGCTTCTTTAAAATCAACTCTATCGGAAGATATAGTAACCAAAGGCTTACGACAAAAACGAGTCGCTGCTATAAATGCCACTTCATCCATCCACGCCAGTGCATCACCACCAAATAATGTATTGTGATGATTGGTGCGCCCTGGAAACACTGTTTTAGTTACCGATGTGGTTGAGTCTTCAATACGCTGAGCAATTATTGCATCGCGATTTACGTCAGTCATAGTTTCTACTTTTTGTTTGCTAATGTATCTTGCATTAGTAATGCAGGATCAAGGCGTTCGCCTTTCCAGTTAAAACGCCAATCTAGGTGAGGACCCGTTACACGTCCTGTTGCACCAATTTCAGCCACTTTGTTACCTTGCTCAATGCTATCACCCACTTTTACATCAAGCTTACTTAAATGAATGTAAGTTGAGGTAATACCATGACCATGATCAATAATTAATGTACCGCCTGAGTAGTATAAATCAGGTTCGGCATATACCACTGTGCCACTAATAGGAGCATAAACAGGAGAGCCTGTTTTATTAGCGATGTCTAAGCCAAAGTGTGGGCGACGAGGCTCACCATTAAAATAACGTTGGCTGCCATACACACCCGATATACGCCCTTCTGCAGGCTTTAACACAGGGTCTAAAAAGTACAGTAAATCAGAGTCAACTTCTCTCGCTTTACGAACAGCAACAGCTTCGCGGCTTATACGTGCACTGACTTCCTTTGGCGGAGATACATACTTTTTAGCTACACCAGTAATTTTATCAATTTTGTACTCGCGCTTAGTAATAGCTATCGATTGTGAATGCGGTTTACCATTGTTATCTACCCATTTTAAAGTATGAGTAGTTTCTGCGTCACGACCAAAACCAAATACAAAATCACCATTTGGCGAAAGCTTTAAGCTTTTGCCATCTAAACTTACTGATTTAGCGTTTTCTAGCTTACCTGTAACTAAACCGCCTTGTGTTAAATGCCCTTTTAACTCAAGCGCTATAGCACTAAAGCTAGCAGAGGCGACAAGCGCTGTTGCTATAAGTGTTTTAAACATAACTAATCGATCCTTTTCCAACCCCTTCATAAGCGGTAACTTTTACTGCTTTTTCTGGGTATTGGGCTTTAATTTGGCCAGCTACATGTTCAGCAATGCATTCTACAGTGGTGTCTACTGGTAAAATGTCGCAACGAGACTCGCTTATAGCCATTTCAAAATAGCCTTGTGCCGATGTGTAAGCAAAACATACATCATCCGCTTTGGCTGTTAGGTGTTTTAAATCAGGTGCGTTAATTTGATCTTCACTAGTGGCTAAGTAAATATCTTCCCACTTTTGAGACCATTCTTTTTGCAAGCGCGGCATAGAGATGCCATCTAGGCTAATACCAATTTGAGAACGATGCCCATGAATAATACGCTGGCAGTTACCGTCATGCTTTTTAAGGCCATGGCTGTAATGATAGTAAAAGCTTTGGCTGTGCTCAGGCTTAAGAGACAACTCAATTTTTTCAATGTTATCTGGTAGCTTTGGTAAAATAGTCGCAATTAAAAATTCAGTTACCGATTCAACAGTGACTTCGTTTGCGTTAATCATGCAATAAGCTTGATGAGGAGCACTCATAGCCAAGTGGTTGGTTTCACCAAATGTACAGTCGAGTGTTTTATGCTCGTCAAATTCAGATACAGTACCATTAAGGCCCGTAGGAATTGCTAATCGGTGATCAATACACTCATCTATAATGCCTTTAATTTGCTTTTTAACTAAACCAAAGTCTAAAACCATAGACTCTTCGTTAAGTTTACCGTGCAAAGTTAAATCAACAATCCAGCTCTCGCCAACGGCGCCGCGTTTGTTACATAAGTAAGAAAAATCAATCACAGTTAGTGAGTTAACAAAAAGGATCATAAACTTCCTTTAGACTGGTTATAAGACAGCGCTAATTATAATGATTTCTGATTGTAATTGCGCGGTTTTATAGTGCAAAAACCAATCGCGCTGATTAATTGGTGATTTAATATGCAATATTTTGATTTTTTAACTGCTCCGAGTTGTTTAGCGTACAAGTGTACGCTAAAGTACTTGGCAATTTCTAAGCGAAGATAAGTGTTATGGAACCTAAAAATAGCTATACAAAAGAAGATTTGATCCTTTGCGGTCAAGGTGAAATGTTTGGTGAAGGCAACTGCCGTTTACCAAGTGACAACATGTTAATGATGGACCGCATTACCTCTATTACTGCTGATGGCGGAATTCATGGTAAAGGCGAGATTGTTGCTGAGCTTGATATTGACCCTAGCCTTTGGTTTTTCGATTGCCATTTTAAAGGCGACCCAGTAATGCCAGGTTGTTTAGGCTTAGATGCTATGTGGCAACTAGTTGGTTTTTACTTAGGTTGGTCTGGTGGTCCTGGTCTTGGCCGTGCGTTAGGTGTGGGTGAAGTTAAATTTACTGGCCAAATTTTACCAACTAATAAAAAAGTAACTTACCGCCTTGTAATGAAACGCGTAATTAAACGTAAATTGTTTATGGGCGTTGCTGACGGCACTGTAGAAGTAGATGGCCGAGTAATCTACGAAGCAAAAGATTTAAAAGTGGGCTTGTTCCAAGACACTAGCGCATTTTAATTTTTAAATGCACAAACAAAAAGGCCTCCACATTGGAGGCCTTTTTGCTTAAATTCGATTATTGATTTTAGGTTTTGTACATGTTGCGGTTTTCAATCGCTTCACGCCAACCTCCTAACCACTCTGATTTTGGATCTACTTGTTGATAAGGGCATAGCTCTTTTGAGCGACCTGCTAAACCTGCTTTAAAACCTTGAGAATGAGCTCTTTCTAAACGATCTCTTTTCTGTCTCTTCATCGGTAATATCCTCACCTTTTTATTTATATATTGTGTAGCATTAGTGAAATCTACATTTAATGAATAGTTAATAAAAATGTAAAATTCAAATCGTAAAAGCAATTAAATTGTTTGACTTTAACTAAGCTGCTGATGCAAAAATGAATTAACATTTAAAAAAGTAAGTGGTCATACAACATTTAATTTGACCGGTTCGTAATAACAAATTGGCGATTTAATAATCGCTAAAAAGCACTTGTGTGCTTTAATTGTGACCGACTAATATTGACTAAGTTCCAAACAAAAATGTAATCGTGACACTTTTATTTCATTAATCTTAAGTTAGTAGCCCGCCCCTAAATTTGAACTATTTTTAAACAATTTAAATTTACACTTGATTATTTAAAGTCGATCGGTCTAATATAGGTTCATGAACAAAAATACATCAACACCAATACGCCGTGGTCGCCCACCTAAAATAGCCAGAGAAAACGCCGATACAAAAGCGTTACTTATTCGCACGGGCCTAGAAACCCTAACCGAATTTGGCTTTAGCGCCACGGGGCTCGATACTATTTTAAAAAAAGCGGCTGTACCTAAAGGCTCTTTTTATCATTACTTTAAAAGTAAAGAAGCCTACGGTATTGCGTTAGTTGATGCATACGACAGTTATTTTATTGCCAAGCTTACCCATTACCTAAAGCAAGAAGATGTTCCCCCACTTGAGCGAATCGTTAATTTTACTCAAAGCGCAATTAAAGGGATGAAAAAATACGATTACAAACGTGGCTGTTTAGTCGGTAACTTAAATCAAGAGCTTAACCATTTAAGTGAAGAGTTTAAAACCAGATTAATGCAAAGCTACACAGCTTGGCAAAACTATGTAGAGGTTTGCTTAAACCAAGCTAAGCAACAAGGCACTATTGCAAGCCATGTAAATACAAAATTGATGAGTGAGTACTTTTGGATTGGTTGGGAAGGTGCTGTTATGCGCGCCAAGCTCACAAAATCAAATACTCCACTTACTTTGTATACAGAAATGTTTTTACGCGCATTATTAACCTAATGCGTTTTTATTTACCAATTAAAAGACGATCGGTCTAAAAGGATATCCCATGAGTAACCCAATTAAAGCCATTGTTATTAATAAAGAAGATAATAACTATAGCGCTTCATTATCAACTATCGAAAATAGTGATTTACCAAACGAAAACGTATCTATCGACGTGCTATACAGCACACTTAACTATAAAGATGGTTTAGCAATTACTGGCAAAGGCCCCGTTGTACGCAGTTTTCCTATGGTGCCAGGTATTGATTTAGTGGGTACGGTTACAAATTCCACCAGCGATGAATTTAAAAACGGCGATAACGTAATATTAAATGGCTTTGGTGTAGGTGAAAAACATTGGGGCGGGCTTGCTCAAAAAGCAGCACTTAATAGCGATTGGTTAATCCCCTTACCTACTGGTATTTCACCAAAGCAAGCGATGCAAATAGGTACAGCCGGTTATACCGCCATGCTAAGTGTTATAGCGCTTCAAAAACAAGGTATTACGCCTGAATCTGGCGAAATACTGGTAACAGGTGCCAATGGTGGCGTAGGCAGCTTTGCTATTTATTTATTAAACCAACTTGGGTTTAACGTAACAGCGGCAACGGGTCGATTAGATCAAAGTGAGTATTTAAAAGAGTTAGGCGCTTCACAAATAATTGACCGAAATGAGCTTTCAAACCCGGGTAAGCCTTTGCAAAAAGAGCGATTTGCAGCGGCAATAGATTCAGTAGGTAGCCATACACTTGCCAATATTTGTGCATCATTAAAATATGGTGGCGTAGTAACCGCCTGCGGACTTGCACAAGGTATGGATTTACCAGCATCGGTGGCACCCTTTATATTACGTGGTGTATCTCTTATAGGAATTGATAGCGTAATGCGCCCTAAAGCCGACAGAATTGAAGCACGGGATCGTTTAGCTAAATTAGTAAGCGCCGATTATTTAGATAAAATTTCGACAGAAATATCACTCGAACACGTAATCGATAACGCAGAGCAACTTATGGAAGGTAAGATTCGTGGTCGTGTTGTAGTTAATTGCCAAAGTTAATTAAATAATAAGCCACATAGTAATATGTGGCTTAAACGTTTAACTAGGCACCGAATGCAGCTAATTTTTCAGCTAATTCTGTTTTAGTAATCAAACCCATTTCTTCTTGCTTTTTAAGCTTGCGAATGTTGTCAAAGTTATCTAGTTTTAAACGTGCTTTAGCTAACTTTTCTTCCATTTCTTCTTTAGATAAAACATCAAGTTTTACTGCTTTTTCTAACTTCTCTTTTTCTTGATCATATTCTTTTTGAAAAATTGCTTTTTCTTGAATTATAATTTGATCTTTTATTTTCTTTTCGATTTCAATGGCTTCATCTTCAAGCTCAATCTTTTTCTCTAAAAGAGGTTCTATTCTTGATAAAGGCTCTTGTAAAGCAACTTCAACATTTTCACCTTGGTTAGCTAAAAGGTTCTCAACATATTTTTTACCAATATCTTTGTAACCAATATTAAGCTGACCTTCGATTGAAGTGATTTCTGAACGAATCGCTGAAAGTTTTGCGTTTTCTTTTGCTGAAGTAGCAATATCACTACTTAGTTTTGATGTAGAGTCACTAATATTTGAGCCAATAGTGCTTGCTTGAGTTTTGATCTTATTAAAAAGTCCCATTTCGTAATATTCCTTAATCTTTA
>NZ_PJBR01000139.1:0-5597 GCF_002863625.1 Pseudoalteromonas sp. MelDa3
TTGATAATGATTTTGTAGATGCTACTAGCGTTGGCGGTGAGTATTTTGTAGAAGATTTTGTATTAGGTGCACAGTACAATAATTTCGATAGTGATTTTGGCTCAAGCACGGATGTAATTGAACTTTCAGCTGGTTACTTCTTTAACCCAAACCTTGTATTAAAAGCAACGTTTGTTGATGTAGAAGATGCTGACAATCAATTTGTGTTTGACTTAGCGTATAACCACCAGTTAAACAGCACTGATTATATCGGCTTTACAGTAACAGCAGATGATGAGTTTGATTACCGTGCAGTAGCAGCTAAGTACTTTGTTGATTTACAGCAAGGTAACTACTTGACTGTTGAAGGTAAATTTGAAGATGTTGATGGCGGTTCAAGTAACTGGGAATTAGCATCTAACTACTATTTCAGCAAAGCAACATCAGTTTTTGTTACAGTTAATAAAAATGATGATTACACTCTTGGTGCTCAACACTTTTTCAACAACAATGTTGGTTTAGAAGCAGGTTACGGCAATAACTGGGATGATTCTGATTATGATGCCTACTTTGCAAATGTAAGCTTACAGTTCTAATTTAACAGAAAATTAGAATATGAATAAAAAGCCCGCTCATTTGAGCGGGCTTTTTGTTCAGCGCTATTTACCAGCCGCAGTTGCGGCCTTCGTTTTGTTTATCTAAATAAGTTTGTAATGGTGCAAAGTAATCGAGCATTGCTGTTGCATCCATTTGCGGCTTACCTGTTACAGTTTCAAGCGCTTCTTGCCAAGGGCGAGACGAACCCATTTCAAGCATAGCGTTTAGCTTATCCCCTGCTTCTTTTGAGTTATAAATAGAGCAGCGATGAATGGCTTTATCGTTACCGGCAATTTCACATAAGCTGCGATGAAACTCAAATTGTAAAATATGCGCTAAAAAGTAACGAGTATAAGGCGTGTTACCCGGGACGTGGTACTTAGCACCCGGATCAAAGTCATTTTCGCTACGTGCGATAGGAGCTTGCACTCCTTGGTATTTTTCACGTAGGTCCCACCATGCTTTATTGTAATTTTCCGGAGCTACTTCACCTGAAAATACCTGCCAGCGCCACTGATCAACCATTAAGCTAAACGGCACAAAGGCGACTTTATCAAGTGCCATTTTCATTAATAAACCAATATCTTTAGATTCATCAGGAACTTGTTCAAGTAAGCCGATTTCTTTTAAGTAACCCGGTGTAACCGATAAGGCAATCGTGTCTCCAATGGCTTCATGAAAACCATCGTTTGCACTTTCTTGATAAAATAAAGGCTGTTTATTATAAGCGCGCTGATAAAAGTTATGACCTAATTCATGGTGAATAACTGAAAATTCTTCGCCTGTGCGCTGAATACACATTTTAATGCGTAAATCGTCTTTGCTATCGATATTCCATGCTGATGCATGGCACTGCACATCTCTGTCTTTTGGTTTAACAAACAGTGAACGCTCGTAAAATGTCTCTGGTAGTGCGTCAAAACCCATTGAGGTAAAAAAGTTTTCAGCCCCTTTTACCATTTTAAGTTCGTCGTAATTATTTTTAGCTAATAACTCGGTTACGTCGTAACCCGGATCGGCGTTTTCTGGTGCAACTACATCGTAAATATTACCCCATGCTTGCGCCCACATATTACCAAGCAAGTGCGCTGGAATAGGTTGGTCTTGCGGTACTTTGTCGGTGCCGTACTTTTCACCTAACTTTGCGCGAACATGGCAGTGTAGCGAGTTATACAGCGGTTTAACTTGGCCCCAAATACGGTCAAGCTCGGTGGTGAAGTCATCAGCAGGCATATCGTATTTACTGCGCCACATAGCGCCCGTATCGGCATAACCAAGCTCCTTTGCACCTTCGTTGGTTAGTACTACTTGTTGCTCGTAAAGTGAGCGCATTGGTTTTGATATTTGACGCCAGCCTTGCCATAAATCAAGTAGTTCGTTGTAGTCTCGGCTGGTGGCCATTTTTGAAGTCATGTCGCCAAGGCTTAAACAGCTGCCGTCTTCTTTACAGTATTTACCCTTACCATATAGCCCGCCAAGCTCTGCGACAATTTGTGAAAGTTGTGCTGTTTTATCAGCGTCTTGTGGGGCAGGAAGTGTAAGTGCTAGTTTTAGTTTATCAAGTTTACGGCGAGCATCGTAATCAAGCTCTAGTTCGTCGTATTTTGCAGCTTCATTGGCTAAACGCACGACTGTTTCGGTCATTTTACGGTTAACTTCAGCCGATAGAGCCGACGTATCATGAGTAATAAAGTTTGCGTAAATCCATTCTGCACGGCTCGATTCTAAATAAAGTGCACTTAGTTCTTTTTCTGTGTTTGTTATAAATGTTTTTGCACCTTTAGCTGTTACAGCTTTTTTAGTGTGTGCTGAATCGGTAGTGTCTATCGTTACTTCTGCATCGCAGGCCGTTAAAGCAAGAGTACTTGCTACCATTAAGGCGCTTATACTTAGTTTAAATCGAAAGGGGGTCATGCTATTCCTTTAATTTATTGTTATTAAAACGTTGATAATAGCAGTGATGTTTAAAACAATAAAATGAATGCGTTAAGGCTTACGACTCGTCGTGCAATGATTGTATTTAAATTAAGATGGGTCATAATTAAGTTACTATTTTCATTCAATGTGTAAGGAATGTGCGCATGTTAATATTTATAATATTGCTGGTCGTAGTGGTGGTTATTTTTGCGGTTAAAGATATTCGCCTAAACTTGATTAGTCGTCCTACGTTTAAAATGTTCAAAAAGGTGCTTCCGCCATTATCGCAAACAGAGCGAGAGGCGATGGAAGCAGGTGATGTTTGGTGGGATGGTGAGTTATTTAGTGGTAACCCAGACTGGCAAAAACTGCACCGCTTTCCTAAACCAGAGCTTAGCGATAAAGAAAACGCATTTATGGCTAACCAAGTAGAAACCTTATTGGCGATGCTTGATGATTATCAAATTGTACAAAAAGACAAAGACTTACCAAAAGAAGTGTGGGATTACCTAAAAACAGAAGGTTTTTTTGCGCTGATCATTCCTGAAAAATTTGGCGGTCGTGAGTTCTCGGCAATTGCTAATTCAACGATAGTGTCAAAAATTTCGACTAAAAGCTTAACAGCCGCAGTCACTGTTATGGTGCCTAATAGCTTAGGTCCGGGTGAGTTACTTCTTCACTATGGTACTAAAGAGCAGCAAGATCGTTGGCTGCCAAGTTTAGCTAATGGTACAGATGTTCCTTGTTTTGCATTAACGGGACCAGAGGCGGGCTCTGATGCTGGCAGCATCCCTGATTCAGGTGTGGTGTGTATGGGTGAGCACAATGGCGAGCAAGTAATGGGCCTGCGTTTAAATTGGTCAAAGCGTTACATTACGCTTGCACCCGTGGCGACTGTACTCGGCTTAGCATTTAAAATGTATGATCCGAACGCTTTATTAGGTGATAAAAAAGAGCTAGGCATAACGTGTGCGCTTATACCAACCGATCATCCGGGTGTAGAAACGGGTGAGCGTCATTATCCACTTAATATGGCCTTCATGAATGGTACCACTTACGGTAAAGATGTATTTATACCACTGGATTGGATCATTGGTGGACAAGGGTGTGCAGGGCGTGGCTGGAGAATGCTTGTTGAGTGTTTAAGTGCAGGGCGTGGTATATCACTACCAGCATTGAGTGCAGCAACTGGACATTTAGCTTCAAAAATGACATCGGCATACGCCATGGTACGCCAGCAGTTTGGTGTATCCATAGGGCAGTTTGAAGGAGTGCAAGAGGCACTTGCACGTATTGGTGGTTTAACTTACACACTTGAGTCGTGCCGATTAATGACCGCAGGTGCGATTGATTTAAAATTAAGCCCGTCGGTTGTAACAGCGATTGCTAAATACCATATGACTGAAATGGGTCGTACGGTAATGAACGATGCAATGGATATTCATTCAGGTAAAGGAATTCAAGTAGGGCCTAATAACTATTTGGCGCATGGCTATATGGGTATTCCAGTATCAATTACGGTTGAAGGCGCGAATATTTTAACGCGTAACTTAATGATATTTGGCCAAGGTGCAACACGCTGTCATCCATTTGTTTTAAAAGAAATGGAAGCCGCTGCAATGGAAGATGACGACGCAGCACTTGAACAATTTGATGGTTTATTAATGAACCATATAATATTTGCAGCAAGTAATGCAGGCATGGCATTTGTGCATGGCTTGACACGTAGTTGCTTTGCTAAAGCGCCTGTAGGTGGTGAAACGGCTGTTTATTATAAACAATTGAGTAGAATGAGCCGAGGCTTAGCTATTTGCACAGACGTGGCTATGTTAATGCTTGGCGGTGAACTTAAACGTAAAGAAATGATATCGGCACGTTTGGGTGATGTATTAAGTCATTTGTACTTAGCATCAACTGTTTTAAAACGTTATGAAGACGAAGGGCGCCAACAAGCTGATTTACCATTTGTAAAATATGCAATTGAGAACTCATTATTTGAAATTGGCCAAGCGTTTAATGGCTTCTTTAAAAACTTTTCAAATCCGGTTGTTAATTTTACCCTTAAACGTATCGTGTTCCCGCTTGGAAATCATTACCACAGACCAAGTGATGAAATAGCACAAAGTATTTGTGAGCGTATGACTCAACCGGGTGTATTTAGAAACCGCTTAACACACTTATGTTATGTAGATGAAAATGCAGGTACAGGGGTAATGGAAAGCGCATTTTTAGCTATGCATGATATGCAAGCGCAGTTTAAAGATCTAAAACAATGGCAGCGTAAGGGCAGTGTGCCTGCAACGCTTGATATTGAAGGCGCTATAAATTATGCACTTGAGAATAAGTTATTAGAGCAAACGGATGCTGATGCAATGCATCACGCTAATAAGTTACGAAAGAAAGCCATCGCAGTTGATAACTTTCAACCAGGTGAGCTGTAGCGCAGTACTTTAAATACTAGGGCGTATCGACCCTTCGTGGTTGAATTTGCAGCAGACTGTTTGGTTTTTAGGCAAGGCAGAGCCTATGTAGTGTGGTTATTCCCCATAAATAGGCGATAACGCAGCATAAATGCCAAACATGCGCTGCCCTTTGGGTTCTTTCTAGGGACGATTAACTCTTTGTTGCTCGGTTTTTACTTAGCCCACTAGGTTACAAACCTCGCGCCGCGATTAAATCGCCCCTAGATTGAACAAACTTCAATCCACAAAGATCAACACGCCCTAGCTAAAGTGAAAAAGGCCTTACAAATGTAAGGCCTTTTTATGTTTAATTCATTTATTTTAACGAGCGTAAGGGTCGGCAACTATTTTATCTATATACCATTTGCCTTTTTTACGAAGCATTTTCACACTGCGCATTTCGTCAATTTTATCACCATTTAAGTAGCCGGTAAAAATAAGGTTTATTTTGGCGTTATCACCGTATTGCTCACGGATGCTCATATTGGTCATATCAACTTCAATGGTTACTTCATCGTATTGCATGTTTACTAAGTTACGGGAAAACTGTTTAGCGGTGCCGTAGGATTTCATTATACGTGTAAGATTGGGTGTTGCCATGGTGCTGGCTTTTTGAAGGTCTTGCTGGTTATAAAGCGCATC
>NZ_PJBR01000140.1:0-5454 GCF_002863625.1 Pseudoalteromonas sp. MelDa3
GGTATCATTAACGCTACATATTTTTAATAATGCATAATACCAATTCGCAATAATAGTTAATCAATTTAAGGGATTAAATCGCTAACTGCATTAAAAATTTTTGATATAGAACAACTCAATAACGAAATTTTGCTTTGTTATCGACACGATTTTCTTGTCTCAAAATAGATTACTTAATTATGCGAATTGGTGTAAGAAACAAGGAAATTGTGTCTTGAAATATCTAGCCTTACTAAGTGTGCTAACGCTTAGTGCATGTAGTTCTGTTCCCCATAAAATTGAAATGAGCCAAAGTACGGCTGCAAATATGAACCTTATCGCTTTAACTGAGCAAAGTGCACCAAAGGGGGTTGCTGGCACTTACCAGTTTCATATTAAAGCGGCGGGAGTTCAGGGGAGTTGGTTGTATTTAAATACAGAAACTGATTATCGTGACAGGCGTTCAATTACGGTATCAATACAGCCTAATGTGGTAGCAGAGCTTCAAAGTAAATACGGGCAACCAGCAGACACCTTTTTTATTGATAAAACAATAGAAGTAACAGGCGAAGCTAAACGAGTAACTATCGATTTTATGAGCCGTGGTAGAGCTACTAATAAATATTATTATCAAACGCACATAGCTGTGTCATCACTTAAGCAGCTTCGTGTTATTGAAAGTTAGCAAAAAGCAATGCACTGTATTTATATACAGTGCATTGTAAAAGCTTACTTTGAGCTTTAACGTTTACACTTAAATTTACTGCTATGGCGCTACTTTAGCGCTGTTTTATTCCACGATTTCAAAACTCTTATTTAACCTATTGTAATCTCATTACATAAAACTAATAATTGGTTAGTTTTATAAGTTTGAGTACCTGTATTGAAAGCCAAAGAAATCCGCAATTTTTATATCAACGAAGAGCAATCTGTTTATTTGCTTTCGCACCGCGATGCTAAAAAACACCGCCAGTGGCTTAATATTTGTATTAAGCAGTTAACACTGCTGGGCTACAAAAACGTTGAAATGATTGGTTCAGGAGCTTTTGGTTTTGTGTTTGCAGGTGATGACGATAACGGCTTACCTTGGGTATTTAAGTTTTCGCGTATTACGCTTGCCCAAAGTGTACGTGACCGCCTAGAAGACGAAGCGTATATGCTTTCGCAAATTAATAACCCGTTAGTGCCTACCTTTTATGCGTTTGAGCGAATTAAAAAACAAGGGATTTTAATGATGGCTCGCGCCATTGGAGAGGACCTTGAAAAAGTATCACTTAAAAGAGGGCGCTTTAGTGCCGCGCAAATAATGGCGCTAGCTGTTAGGTTACGTAATGTATTAATTGATTTACGCAGCCACAAAAATGGCGTTAGCCCACAACCTATAGTGCATGGCGATATAAAACCTTCAAACCTTGTTTGGGATGCAAACACTGACGCGCTTTCGTTAGTGGATTGGGGCAGCTCTGTGTATGCACAGCTCGATAGTGATGGTAACCCTGTTGCGAGTAACTTTATGGATTTAATGTCGGGCGATTTAAGCACAACGAATGCGCGTATGGGCGATGTGTACTTTATTGGTGAAGCGCAAATGTCGGGGGAGCAATCATCCCCACGATTTGACGAGCAAGGTGTAGCCGCTACGTTGTATGCGCTAGCGTCGGCGCAGTCGTGTCGCTTTGGTGCACAAGCTATACCTGCAAGCAGCTTAGGGCTTCCAAAAGAGCTGGCTAAAGTAATTGACGGTATGCTTTCTAAAAGTAAGGCACAACGTGATGGTGCTGGTGATTACTTTATGCGTAACATTACAACTATGGCGAAAGCGTATTTACCTGAATTTGCTAAAAAACAAAAAAAAGCAGATATCCCTTTTTGGTATGGTAGCGATGAGCAGCCAGATACGGTTGTGTATAGCTCACGAAAACAATTTTTACGCCAGGCTGATCATAATCAACAATTACTAGATATAAACGACGCGCAACTTGACCGTTATTACAAAGAGTTTTTGTTTGATACAGGCGATACCGAAAAAGCATTTTTAGCATCTATAAGCCGATTAGCAAAGTATCCTGTAGTAGGCGGGCTTAGTTTTCATTGGAGAGATGAGTCGTTATTTGTTGAATCGTCTTTAATTATGCATGACGAATCATTGGGTGATGCGTTTAGTGATGCGATTAATAATACGGTTATGCTTGCGCAAGCGATTAATCAAAAAGGGCTATTTAAGTGCTGTTTGTTTGATGCCCGTAAAACTATTCAACTAGAGCGAGATGGCACGGGGGCATTTAAGTTTGATAGCCTACCAGAGCTTGAATACGAAGTAGTAAGTATGAAAGCAAATGACATAACCCGCCCGCATTCATACTTTGAAGACGGTAAAGACCCTGACGAGCAACTACAGCTACCTAAAAAAGTTATTAAGTGCGTATTTGAGCTTAACCAAATTCATCATACGGGGTGTATTATTTTTGAAGCACTGCCGGACAGAATGAAAATTCACCATTACTACCGATTACTCGATTCGACCAAAGAAGTTGAGTTTAAACGCCTTCTTAATAAACTCATGCAATACGCGGTAAATATTACTGACGTTGGTGTTGCGGGCTTTATGAAACTCCCTTATAAAAACACCCGTGAGTTTAGTTTATGTGAGCAGCAAGAAGAGCATTACTTTCCTAAAAATCCTAAGCTTGTATCTTTATAGAAAAAGCACTTAACTAAAGAGTATTAAATAAGAAGACAAAGATAAAAAAGAGCACAAATTGGTTTAACTTGTACTCTTTGCCACTTAATTATTTAGGTAAGTATTACTAATTATTAAACACCTTACTAAAGGGCGATGTTGGTGATAGCTCAAATTGATGAGTTAGCTTTTGCGTTTTATTAGTCGCTGTTATTTGATAATGCTGCTTGTGCTCATTGTTACTAAATAGCTTAACGTTAAAGTTAACTTTGGTTAATTTACTGGGCAAAGAGTAGCGCCCAGTAATGGTTACTTGGTCTATATTGTCGCTTTTATGTGTATGCGACGCTTCTGGGTTTAGTAAAAGTCCGTCAATAGTAAATTTATACTGATGATCTGCTAAATAAACGTTCTTTTTAACTCGCTTACTTATTTGTTTTTTATGAGCATTAAACTCAACTATTGATACTTTGCCATCCTTATCTTCATCAACCCCTTTAAAAGCCGACATAGGGATTGAAAGCACAATAAACACGTTATTATCAACAAAATTCAGCGTACCGTGATCTGCAACCATTAAATGCGCGTTTGCTAAATTTGGCATAATCAACAAACCCAAAGTAGTCATACTCAGTAGACCTCTTTTTATATAAGGCATAGCTTACTCCTAACTAAACTTCGCCTTTAACACAGCGTTGAAAAAACGGGTAAGTGTCTGTTGCGTAGTAGTGGTATATCCCATCAGGAAACTCAGGCGTTACACCAACGCGGCCATTACATTCATCTAAATCACCAGAGCCTGCTACGTATTCCCAATCTTGTGCAAATGTACCTAATGGGTATATATCGGTAGAAGGGCGGTTTGCGCTTACGGTTGTTATGTGTTGGTAGCTACCGGTCATTGCGGTTAGGGCTGAAGTTGCATCACTTGAGTCTGAATAGCCGTAACGTGCATATATAGGAAAGCCATCTGCTGCCCAGCCTATTAGAGTCATAGTGGTGCTATTGCCACCTCGCATTGCTACAAAGCCTTCTGGCATACCATGATAGTGATATGTGCCATCGGGTTGTACATGTGCATTGTTGTCGTCTGTTCCAAAACTAAACGTGTCTTGGCTTAGGGCTTCTATATTCCAGTTGCCGCTATTGTCGCCTAAATCGCAATCGGTGCCAGAATCATCACAACTTCCGCCTGTGCCTGCGTCTATTTTAATGCCATTAAGTACAACGCCTATCATTCCACGAGGACCACCAAGCATAGTTGCTTGTGTTGTTTCTATAGGCTCAAGTGTGTAGCTTTCATTTACTGATTGTTCAGAAATAGTATTTGGGTTATCAGCATTAGGGAATGTACCTACTTCGTGATCGGGTATGCCATTAGCTGCTAAGTCGCGTGTAGTTCCTGTGCATGACCAATCTGCAGCGCTGGTGGCTTGTACTGACTCTGACTCGTTATATTCACTGTAGCTATATTCACAAAGTACACTTTGGGTTGAACTGCTGGTACCTGTGCCATTATCTGTGGTGGTTTGTGATGAGCTTTCTGTAGTTTCTGAGCTATCAGCTATGCCTTCTCCACCACCACATGCAACTAACGATGAAACAATTAAAGCAAGAGAAGTGAGCTTTAAAGCATTTATCCTATTTCGATTTTTATTATTAAGTGCGTATTGTTTCATTGCTGCCTACCTGATCAATTAAGTTACTCAAACAATAATCAGCAATTGTGCAAATAGTGTGTAAACAATGATGACAAATTAGCAATTATGTAAATAGGCGGAGTATTAAAGCTAAGTTGAGATTTAACTTTATGAGATTGTGTTTTATTTTAAAATTTCAAAAAGTTAAACTAATGCCAAAATAGCTAACATAAAAGGCTACCTTAATGGCTAAAACAAAACCTGTAGTGACGTTACAAAGTCACGGTATTTACTCTAAGTGGGATAGTGAAAGTAAAGCGTTGCCACAAATAGAGCAATTTACAACAAATGTAATAGCTGAGGTCGATATTGAGTTTGGCTTAATCGTAAATATTAAAAAAGGTAAAGGCGAAAAGCTTCATTATTGTATTTACCATCCTGATATTCCAGGTAGTAACGGTGATGTGATGGATCCTTTTGAAGGCGATGTATACGTTAAAAACAGTGATTGGAACTTTTATTTAGGCGATACGCTTTGGCTGCCAATAGAAAATAAATTGGGTGATTGGCGAATGACGATTGAATTAAATGGAAAAATCATTGCTGATAAAACTTTTAATGTGGCATTAGAGGCAGAGCGTACCGAAACAGATTTTTGGAAAAACCGAGGGTACTAATTGTTATTTATTGGCTATGTAAGGCGGATATAATTGAAGTTAATGAGAAAATAGTCGAAGAGCTATTTATAAACAGCTCTTCAACCTTAAATTAGTAAGTTTTTAGTTACCCCAAGGGTTACTAGAATTAGAACGCTGCTTACGATCGCGAGCACGTTGCTTAGATTCTTTTTTCTCTACAATACGTTTAGCATCAACAAAACTAAGTTCACACGGCTCACCCGGTTTATGATCAGATGGGATCACACGATCTCGTGGTGGTAGTTCGTATTGAACATCATCAGGCTTAGGTAAGTTTTTAAGGCGGTAAAGGTAAAAGTTATCTACTTTTTCTTGTGCCCATTGTGTTTTACGTAAAAATTTAACCGCAGACTTAACATCAGGATTATTTTTAAAGCAGTTAAGTTGTAAATAAGCGTGCAGGAGTTCCCACCCGTATTGTTCAACCAGCTCTTCAACCACTTGTTCTAATTTTACG
>NZ_PJBR01000141.1:0-5374 GCF_002863625.1 Pseudoalteromonas sp. MelDa3
TATTTTAGCGGCTTTTGAGTTTAATTATTTACAATTAACGCTTGGAAAATACCAGAGAGTCGTCATTTGCATCAATAACGATCACGCAACCTGGTAAGTAGTCTCCATTGAGTAACTTTTGTGCCAGCGGGTTTTCAATCGTTTGTTGAATAGCACGCTTAAGCGGACGTGCACCGTAGACAGGATCAAACCCACTTTCTGCAATTCGCTCAAGAGCAGCATCGCTTATTTCAAGCAGATATCCCATCTCAGTTAAACGCTCACGTAATTTCATTAACTGAATATCAGCTATTTCTTTTATATGCTCGTTTGCTAACGGGTGGAACACGACAGTCTCGTCTATACGGTTAATAAATTCAGGCCTAAACTCATTAATTAATACTTCCATTACTTTAGCTTTAAGGGTCGTGTAATCATTATTACCCGCTTGCTCTTGGATAATATCTGAGCCTAGATTTGAGGTCATGATAATAACGGTATTTTTAAAATCAACGGTTCTACCCTGCCCGTCAGTTAATCGGCCATCATCTAATACTTGCAGTAAAATATTAAACACATCAGGATGCGCCTTTTCTATTTCATCAAGCAATATCACTGAGTAAGGTTTACGACGAACAGCTTCTGTTAAATAACCGCCCTCTTCGTAACCCACGTAACCTGGAGGAGCCCCTACTAGACGTGCGACTGAATGTTTTTCCATAAACTCAGACATGTCGATACGCACCATGGCATCTTCGGTATCAAACATAAAACCAGCCAGTGCTTTTGTCAGCTCGGTTTTACCCACACCAGTTGGACCTAAAAATAAGAAAGAACCAATAGGACGATTAGGATCTGCAAGCCCGGCACGTGAGCGTCGTATTGCGTTAGAAACAGCAACAACCGCTTCATCTTGCCCTATTACTTTACTGTGTAACTTATCTTCCATTTGCAGCAGCTTTTCACGCTCACCTTGTAGCATTCTTGCAACAGGAATTCCTGTCCAGCGAGACAGTATTTCAGCAATTTCATCCTCACCTACTTGGTTTTTAAGCAGAGTCATTTCTTGCATTTCGGCTTGTGAGGCTAAATCAAGTTTTCGTTCAAGTTCTGGAATTCGCCCATATTGCAGCTCTGACATACGCTGTAAATCACTTGCTCTTCGCGCTACATCTAAATCTAATCTTGCTTGTTCAAGCTCGGCTTTAATTACTTGCGTGCCTTGAAGTGATGCTTTTTCAGCATTCCATATCTCGTCTAGCTCACGATATTGCCCATCAAGGTCGGTGATCAACTCTTGCATTTCAGCTCGGCGTTTTTGACTTGCTTCGTCTTTTTCTTTCGCTAGCGCATTATCTTCTAACTTTAGCTGGATGATACGGCGTTCAAGCTTGTCTAACGATTCTGGTTTGGAGTCAATTTGTAATCGAATTGAAGAACCCGCTTCATCTATTAAATCAATCGCTTTATCGGGTAACTGACGGTCACTAATGTAACGATGAGATAACTGCGCCGCAGCAACAATCGCGGGGTCAGTAATTTCTACTGAATGATGTAACTCATATCGCTCTTTTAAGCCACGTAATATTGCAATGGTATCTTCAACAGATGGCTCTTCAATAAGTACCTTTTGGAATCGACGCTCAAGAGCTGCGTCTTTTTCTATATATTTACGGTATTCATCAAGCGTGGTTGCGCCAACACAGTGTAATTCACCGCGTGCTAATGCTGGCTTTAACATATTGCCTGCATCCATGGCACCGTCACTTTTTCCTGCACCTACAATAGTATGTATTTCATCAATAAATAAAATGACTTGGCCTTCTTCTTTAGCCAATTCGTTTAATACTGATTTTAAACGTTCTTCAAATTCGCCACGGTATTTAGCACCCGCAACTAACGCCCCTAAATCAAGTGATAGTACGCGTTTATTTTTTAATCCTTCAGGTACTTCACCATTAATAATACGCTGTGCTAACCCCTCGGCAATTGCTGTTTTACCAACACCTGGTTCACCGATTAATACAGGGTTATTTTTAGTGCGGCGTTGTAGTACCTGAATCGTGCGGCGAATTTCGTCATCGCGACCAATAACGGGGTCAAGCTTACCTTGCTCTGCTCGCTCAGTTAGATCAATCGTGAATTTTTCAAGCGCTTGACGTGTTTCTTCGGCATTTGGGTCATCAACTTTTTGACCGCCGCGAATCGCTTTAATTGCAGTTTCAATTTTAGTCGAGGTAATATTTAACGACCTAAATATATCGCCAAGTGGACCTTTATCATCGCATGCCGCCAGTACAAATAATTCACTTGAAATATATTTGTCTTTGCGTTTTTGCGCGTACTTATCACATAGATTAATAAGTGATGCCATATTGTTTGATAGCTGGACGTCGCCACCTACACCTTCTACTTTAAATAATTTTTCTATTTCTTGTGAAAGCTTGGTGTTGAGTTCGTCAGCGCTGACACCCGTTTGTGCAAATAATGCACGTACACTAGAGCCACTTTGCTTTAGCAATGAATACATTAAATGTACGGGTTCAATAAATTGATGATCGCGACCAAGGGCTAGCGATTGCGCATCAGAAAGCGCAGATTGAAATTTACTTGTAAATCTATCTAAACGCATGGTGTTACCTATTAAATAATCTAATTGCTTAATTAATGGGTATGTTTAGGTGTTTGTTCAAGGTGTAGGGGGAAATATAATGATTAAAGATGTGAATTACTTGCGCCAGATCAAACTAGCCATACGTCCAGTTTGTCCATCTCGTCGATAAGAAAAAAATAAGTCACTTTGAGAGACTGTGCAGTAGTCGCCACCCGTAATATTTTTAACGCCTTTCTGGGTAAGTAAAGTACGCGCAATACCATAGATATCAGCAAGATATTTACCATTAGTTTGTAGTGTAAATGCTTGAATAAATAAAGGGGACCTTTTTTGAAATAACTCAAACACTTCAGCCCCAACCTCAAATCGAGTTGGCCCAATTGCAGGCCCTAACCACGCATTTATATTTTCACACTTTGAGCTAAAACATTCCAAAGTATTTTTAATAATTCCCTGCTCAAGTCCTCGCCAGCCGCCATGTATAGCTGCAACTTCTTTTTCATCATCACTGACTAATAAAATAGGTAAACAATCGGCGGTCATTATAGCCAAAGGCTGATTTAATAACTGAGTATAAAGCGCATCAGCATCGTGTAACTCATCAAAATCAAAATGTTCATCAACAATAACAACATTAGAGCTATGAATTTGATTTAGCCACACGGCAGGTTTAGGTAGGAGATTTGTTAATAATGAGCGGTTTTTTGATACATGATTTTGATTATCACCAACATGGAATCCCAAATTAAAACTTTTAAATGGGATTTTTGAAACACCACCTCCACAAGTAGTACTTAACGTTCCTACTTTATGAAGGTTTTGCCATGTCGCTGACAATAAGTGCATTATCTATCGATATCAGGATTAGCTTTAGTATCTTCACGTAATGCGAGTGTCATAGCAACCATATCGTCTGGGATAGGTGCTTGCCATGTCATCATTTCACCCGTGATTGGATGCGCAATACTCAATTTTACAGCATGAAGTGCTTGGCGTCTAAAGCTACGAAGTAACTCAAATAACTCAGGTGTTGCACCTTTAGGTGGACGCGGACGGCCGCCATAAGATTGATCGCCAATTAGCGGGTGATTTAAATGTGCCATGTGCACGCGAATTTGATGCGTACGACCTGTTTCTAAGCGCAGACGTAAACGAGTATGAGCACGGAATTTCTCAGCAACACGGTAATGTGTAATTGCCGGTTTACCCAGTTCATGTACTGCCATATGCGTACGCTGAGTCGGATGGCGGCCAATTGCTTTTTCAACCATACCACCTGCGGTCATAGTACCATTACACAGTGCTTCATATTCACGCGTGAAGTTTTCACGCTTTTGTAGCGCTGTTACTAAATGCGTTTGTGCTGGAATCGTTTTAGCTACAACCATTAAACCGGTCGTGTCTTTATCTAAACGATGCACAATACCCGCGCGTGGTACGTTAATTATTTCAGGGTAGTAATGTAGTAATGCGTTTAGCACTGTTCCATTAGGATTACCCGCACCAGGGTGAACCACTAGGCCCATTGGTTTATTAATTACCAAAATATCATCGTCTTCATAAACAATGTTTAATTTGATATCTTGTGCTTCGTATTCGCGTGGTGCTTCAATTGTTGTTTCAACACTTACAACTTCACCACCTAGTAGCTTTTCGCGTGGAGTGTTGAAAATTTCACCGTCTACGGTGATTTTATCATCCAATATCCACGTTTTTATACGAGAACGTGAATAATCAGGGAACAATTGTGCTAATACTTGGTCTAGACGTTTACCACCTAATTCGGTTGGAACGTCGGCTTGAAGAGAAATTTGCTCTGACATTAGTAACTTTACCCAATTTACCAGTGCAAGCTTTGCTCGACTGGGTTAGAATCGCTTTTAATAAAAGCATAATATAATACGCATAGTTTACTCGGTTTTACCGACTTGGCCTAGCCGAAGACATCGAAGGTAACAAATAAAATGATAAATAAAATAGGGAAACGTGCATTTGCCATTGTTTTTTCAGTTTCTGTACTTAGTTTAGGCGCTTG
Source organism: Pseudoalteromonas sp. MelDa3 (assembly GCF_002863625.1). Taxonomy (NCBI): domain Bacteria; kingdom Pseudomonadati; phylum Pseudomonadota; class Gammaproteobacteria; order Alteromonadales; family Pseudoalteromonadaceae; genus Pseudoalteromonas; species Pseudoalteromonas sp. MelDa3. The sequence goes on from NZ_PJBR01000141.1 coordinate 4,629, forward strand.
TTCGTCTGCTCCAGACCAAGAAGACATTCAACGTGTACCGAATAAGTCTGCACACGCTTTATATGAAGACGCAAAAGAAACACTAGATTCTGGTTTATATGCTCGCGCAATTGAACTTTTGAGTGCAATAGATTCTCGCTACCCGTTTGGCCCATTCTCTAAACAAGTACAAATGGACTTAGTGTATGCACATTACCAATCAGGTAATACTGAACAAGCACTTGCAACCATTGACCGCTTTATTCGCTTAAATCCAAACCATAAAGACCTAGATTACATGTATTACATGCGTGGTTTAGTAAACATTAAAGCAGATAAAAATGCGTTCCAAGAGTACTTTGGTGTAGATAGAGCTGATAGAGATGCTAACCGTACACGTGTTGCATTTACCGATTTATCGACACTAGTAAAACGCTTTCCGAAAAGTGATTACGCGCCTGAAGCTAAGCGTCGTTTAGTATGGCTTTTAAATCGTATGGCACGTTATGAATTAAAAGTAGCCACTTACTATTATGAGCGTGAAGCTTATTTAGCTGCTGCTAATAGAGGTAAGTTTGTTGTTGAGCACTACTCACAAAGCAGTTACTTAGATCCCGCGCTTGAAATGATGGAAAAAAGTTACGACCAATTAGGTTTGACTGAGCTTAGTGAGCACGCAAAGCAAACACGAAGACTAAATAAAAGAACTAAATAAACAAAAAGGCGCTTAGTAAGCTGTCTCTTGATCACAAGTCTGACTCAAGAGA
>NZ_PJBR01000142.1:0-5341 GCF_002863625.1 Pseudoalteromonas sp. MelDa3
CGGGGTGGTTATTGCTCGCAGGTTTGGGTGTGTCGTATGTAATATCGGGTGACTTTGCAGGCTGGAACTTTGGTATCGCCGAAGCCGGTTGGGGTGGTTTTGCCATTGCTGCAGTATTAATGGCGGTTATGTATTTAGCGCTTGTACTATCGCTTGCTGAAATGTCAGCTGCAATACCTGCTGCAGGCGGAGGTTATAGTTTTGCGCGTCAAGCTATGGGGCCAGCGGGAGGCTATTTAACCGGGCTTGCCGTATTAATTGAATACGCCTTAGCGCCCGCTGCTATTGTTATTTTTATAGGCTCGGCAGTTGAAGCCCTCACCGGATTTAATGGCCCATGGGTATATGCATTATTTTACTTACTATTTGTGGGAATTCATTTAGCGGGCGTAGGAGAAGCGCTTAAAGTAATGATGGTAATAAGTGGTTTAGCGGTATTAGCTATTATTGCAACGGCTTTTGTTTTAATCACAAATTTTGATGCATCGCGCTTATTTGACGTCCCCGTAACCGATGCAGTGGGAGCTAGTGAGTTTTTACCTTTAGGTTGGTACGGGGTTTGGGCTGCATTACCGTTTGCCATGTGGTTATTTTTGGCGGTTGAAGGTGTACCGCTTGCTGCTGAAGAAGCAAAAGATCCCGCTAAAGATGTGCCAAAAGGCATTATTGGTGCAATGATCTTTTTGTTATTTACTGCTTTTTTAGTTGTTGTTTTAGTGCCTGGTGCTGGCGGTGCTGCTGCAATGGGGGCAAGTGCAGTGCCTTTAGTTGATGCATTAAATGCATCGGGTAGTGAGGGCTTAGCAACCGTTGTAAATATATTAGGGCTTGCGGGTTTAGTTGCTTCGTTTTTCTCTATTATTTATGGTTATAGTCGCTTAGTGTTTGCTCTATCTAGAGCCGGTTATTTACCACGTTCGTTGTCTATTACGACTAATCGCAAAGTGCCAGCACGTGCGTTGATTGTACCTGCAGTATTTGGCTTTTTAGTATCACTCAGTGGTGAGGGTGATTTAATACTTGCAATGGCAGTAGTAGGTGCAACGCTCTCGTATGCATTAATGGCGCTGAGCCATATTTTACTTCGCGTTAAACAACCTGATTTACCTCGCCCGTACAAAACTCCAGGTGGCGTAGTTACGTCAAGTATTGCTTTAGTACTTTCGCTTATAGCATTAACGGGTGTGTATGCGTTTGACCCTCGTGCATTTTTATACACTATGGTGCTGTTTATTGTGGGCGCCGCATATTACTTTGGCTATAGCTCAAAACACTTAGTTGCTAAAAGCGCTGATGAAGAGTTTGCAATGTTGGCAAATGCAGAATCTGATTTAGAAATGGCTAAGTAGGTATTAATAGTTATTAAATATAAGTGAGGCTACCCCTCACTTATATTTTTATACGTACAATACGATGTAAAAATGGTGCCTGCATGTAGGCATCAAGTCCTTTATCTACTTTATTAATACCGTTTAAAACTAAAACTTTATGTTGCCGCGTAGCGCTTTGTTTTGCCCGTGTTTGGTTTTTTTGTCCATGCGCTTTCGCTGTGAATTACGGCTAGGCTTGGTGGCACGACGCGCTTTATTAACAACGGTAGCACTAAGAATTAAATCTTTTAAGCGCTTAAGGGCATCTTCTCGGTTTAGCTCTTGCGTACGGTGGCTTTGCGCTTTAATTATTAAAACGCCCTCTTTGGTAATTCTTGTATCATTTAAGGCTAGCAAACGCTCTTTATAAAAATCAGGTAATTTAGAGCGATTAATATCAAAGCGTAAATGAATGGCACTGGCTACTTTGTTAACATTTTGACCACCGGCACCTTGCGAACGAATAGCCGTAAGCTCTAGTTCCCATTCATCGATAGTGACAGTATTTGAAATTGTTAACATTGTGTTCAGCTCTATTTGTCAAAAATGTATTATATCATCAGTACATTAGCTTGTGGTGAATGAACTAAATTCTTAGAACTTAAATAAATTCTCATAAATTGTACTATAAAATCAGCCAATATATTATTTTGTGTTGGCAAGTGTTGCTTATTAGTTTCTAATTGGCACAACTTTAATACTAGGAAATGCTCAATGAAAAAAATACTTGTATCACTTAGCTTATTAGCAATGAGTTTCTCAAGCCTTGCAGTAGATATTAACGAAGGTCAACTTCAAAGCTATATGAAAGCACTGCCAGCTGTAACGAGCTGGGCAAGCAGCCAAGAGTCTTTAAAAGACTTAGACTTAGCAAGTATGTTAGGTGGTTCTGCAGTTCAAAGTGTTGACGAGCAAAGCTCTCTAGCTAATAGCGCACTAAGCATGATTAAAGAGCAAGACCTATACAAAAGCTTCGCGGGTGTTACAGGCCGCTACGGCTTTACACCAGAGCAACTAGTAACTGTAGGTTCTGAAGTATCAATGGCTTATATCGAAAACCTTAAATCGGGTTTATCTGCTGATAATCAAGAAACAGCGAATAAAGTAATGGGCGGTTTTCAAAGTATGAAAAGTGCTAAAGATAAAGGCGCTAGTTCGTTAATGGGTTCGTTTGGTAAATCGTCAAGCGCAGCTGAGGAGTCTACAGAGTCTTTAGTAAGCGAAAGTAACCTTGAACTTGTGAGCGAATACATGCCACAACTACAAAAGCTTTTTGCACTTCTATAAGTTTTATTGTTTTATAAGAAGGTGGCTTTTGCCGCCTTTTTTAATGCCTAACTTTTATATGACTTAGATAGATTACGATATTTTGTGAGCAATACTGAGTGGTGCTGTGTGCAAAATTTAATGCAAAAATAGCTTTCTATCACCGCTTATTTAATCTGGGATATGGGTCGTTAGTTGTCAATTTTTATTAAAAGGCAGCTTTGTGTAACGGTATGGCAAATATTAAAAAACGGGGGAGTAAATTATTACTCCCCCGTTTTTATTTAGCGTACAGATTATTTAATATCGAATCTGTCTGCGTTCATTACTTTTACCCATGCATTTACAAAGTCATGTACAAAGCGCTCTTTGTTGTCGTCTTGTGCATAAAACTCAGCAAGTGCGCGCAATATAGAGTTTGATCCAAATACTAAATCAACGCGTGTTGCAGTCCATTTAGTAGTGCCACTTTTACGGTCTACTATATTGTATAAACCTTTTTGAGTTGGCTCCCAACGGTTTGACATGTCAGTTAAGTTTACAAAGAAGTCGTTGGTTAATGAGCCTACGCTATTTGTAAATACACCATGCTCGCTGCCAGCATAGTTAGTACCTAGTACTCGCATCCCACCAATAAGTACCGACATTTCTGGTGCACTTAATCCCATTAGTTGGCTGCGCTCTAGTAATAACTCCTCCGCTGATACTGCGTAATCTTTTTTCAGCCAGTTTCTAAAACCATCGTGAATGGGTTCTAGTACATCAAACGATTCTGCATCAGTCATTTCGTCTGTTGCATCTCCACGTCCTGGAGCAAACGGCACGTTTACATCAACACCGGCTTGTTTTGCAGCTTGTTCTACGGCTGCTGTACCACCTAAAACAATTAAGTCGGCGATGCTAACAGGTTTACTCAAGCCAGCCTGCACTTTTTCAAGCGCACTAAGTACTGATGCTAAACGTTCTGGCTCATTACCTTGCCAATCTTTTTGCGGTGCTAAACGAATGCGTGCACCATTTGCGCCGCCACGTTTATCAGAACCACGATAAGTACGTGCGCTATCCCAAGCTGTATTTATTAAATCAGCGGCACTAACACCACAATTTAATAATGTCGTTTTTAAATTGCTAATTTCGTCGTCTGTTAATGTGTAATCAGCTGCTGGAATTGGATCTTGCCAAATTAAGTCTTCGCTTGGTACGTCAGCACCTAAGTAACATGATTTAGGGCCTAAATCGCGGTGAGTTAGTTTAAACCAGGCACGTGCAAACACGTCTGAAAAGTATTCAAAGTCGTTATAAAAACGCTCAATAATTTTACGGTACGTTGGATCCACTTTCATGGCCATATCAGCATCTGTCATCATTGGGTTTAAACGAATTGATGAATCTTCTACATCGACAGGCTTGTCTTCTTCTTTAATATTAATAGGCTCCCACTGATGAGCGCCTGCTGGGCTTTTAGTGAGTTCCCATTCGTAGGTTAATAAAAGCTTACAGTATTCGTTATCCCATTGTGTTGGGTGCGTAGTCCATGCGCCCTCTACACCTGATGTAACTGTATCGCGGCCAATCCCAAGTGTTGTAGTATTATTCCAACCAAGGCCTTGCTCGTGTATGTCAGCAGCTTCTGGCTCTGGGCCTAAGTTTTCTGCTTTGCCATTACCATGTGCTTTACCTACTGTGTGCCCGCCTACCGTTAATGCAGCGGTTTCTTCGTCATCCATTGCCATACGCGCAAAAGTTTCGCGAATTTGGGCCGCTGTTTTAAGCGGATCAGGAATACCATTTACACCTTCAGGGTTTACATAAATTAAGCCCATTTGTACTGCGGCTAATGGATTTTCCATGGTATCTGGTTTATCTACACTTTCGTAACGACCGTCACTTGGCGCTAACCATTCTTTTTCAGCTCCCCAGTAAACGTCTTTTTCAGGGTGCCAAATATCTTCTCGGCCGCCCGCAAAACCAAAGGTTTTTAAACCCATTGATTCGTATGCCATGTTGCCCGCTAAAATAATTAAGTCGGCCCATGAAAGCTTGTTACCGTATTTTTTCTTTATCGGCCAAAGTAAACGACGCGCTTTGTCGAGGTTACCGTTATCTGGCCATGAATTTAGTGGCGCAAAACGTTGATTACCTGTACCACCGCCTCCTCGGCCATCGGCTAAACGGTAAGAACCCGCTGAATGCCATGCTAGACGAATCATTAAACCGCCGTAATGTCCCCAATCGGCTGGCCACCAATCTTGGCTATCGGTCATTAAGCTTTTTACGTCTGTTTTTAGCGCGTCAAGATCGATTGATTTAAATGCTTCAGCGTAATTAAAGTCGCTATTGTATGGGTTTGATTTGGTGTCGTGCTGATGAAGAATGTCTAAGTTTAGGGCATTTGGCCACCAATCAGTATTGGGATTAGACGTTTTAGTATTACTGCCGTGCATGACCGGACATTGGCCTGCTTTAGGGTTGCTCATTCTGGAATCCTTATAATAGAAAAGTAAAATACTTAATCAATCAGTATTGTTGCTTATGTATTTATAACTTTTTAAAAAGTAACGGTTATTTTTATTTAATCGGCTTACTTATTATTTAGTGTGCCTGCCTAAACACTTACGTATCCTTAATATAGGCGCATAAATTATGCTACGCCAGCCTCAACATACTATTTAAAACGATTGCTCCAATTTATATTTTTGATTGGC
>NZ_PJBR01000143.1:0-5242 GCF_002863625.1 Pseudoalteromonas sp. MelDa3
TTTTGGTTATATGGATAAAAACCAAGATAAGCGGATCAGTAAAAGCGAGTTTATGGGTTACATTAAAAAATATGGTAACGCAGTAGCTGAAGATGATGCATTAGAAGCCATTAAACACAGCTAATAGTTGTCATTTTAATAAGCAACAAAGAAGCCAGTGCTAGTCACTGGCTTTTTTGTGTTTTAAATTTAGTTATTTGATAGATATATTTTCCTAGTTTGGTGTTGTTCTGTCATAATAGATGGCTGTGTATTTTTATTTGTTAAGAGTGTGTATGGCGGGTCGACGAATTAGTGATGAACAACTAGTTGAGATCATTGAAGCAGCTATTTTTGTTGCAGATAAGCCTGTTAGTAAACGCCACATTAAAGACATCGTATTAATAGATTTAGCTATTTCTATGGCACGAATAAATGACGCAATAGATACAATACAAGAACATTTTCAAACTCGTGGTATTCGCTTAGTTGAGGTTGGTAGTGGGTATCGGTTTCAGGCATGCAGTAGTTTAAGCCCTTGGTTAAATAACTTGTGGCAAGAACGTGCACCAAAATACTCGCGTGCTTTACTGGAAACAATATCACTTATTGCATACAGGCAGCCCATTACACGCGGCGAAATTGAGCAAGTAAGAGGTGTTACTACGGGTTCGAATATTATTAAAACCTTACTCGAAAGAGAGTGGGTTAAAGTGGTAGGGCATAAAGAGGTTCCGGGTAAGCCGGCTTTATATGCAACTACTAAGCAATTTTTAGATTATTTTTCGTTAACTGGGCTTGAAAATTTACCTGCGTTGCCAACAGAGCAGCAAAGTAAAATTAACCAGTTATTGAGCGATCCTTCTGTGAGAGAACCATCCGAATGAGTATTATACAAGGTGAAAAGTTACAAAAAGTCTTAGCCCGTGCAGGCGTAGGCTCACGCCGTGAAATGGAAAAATACATTGACGCAAACCGCGTTAGTGTAAACGGTAAAGTGGCAAAGTTAGGTGACCGTGTTGAAGAAACCGATTTGATTCGTGTTGACGGACACAGTGTAAAAATTGAAGAAAAAGCAGACCGAATCTGTCGTGTGATTATGTATAACAAACCAGAAGGTGAGTTAAGCACACGTAAAGATCCTGAAGGACGTCGTACTGTATTTGATCGACTTCCGCGTATTGATGGCGATCGCTGGATTGCGGTTGGTCGACTAGACGTTAATACATCAGGTTTAATGCTTTTTACAAACGATGGTGAACTGGCAAACCGTTTAATGCACCCAAGCTATGAAGTAGAGCGTGAATACTCTGCGCGTGTATTTGGTGAAGTAACCAATGAAACGGTTAAAAACTTACTACGTGGTGTTGAGCTTGAAGATGGTCCAGCCAAATTCACGACTGTAACCCCTATGGGTGGCGAAGGCGTTAACCGTTGGTTTAACGTAACGTTAAATGAAGGGCGTAACCGTGAAGTTCGTCGTTTATGGCAGTCTCAAGATGCGGAAGTATCTCGTCTTATTCGTATTCGTTACGGTAAATTAGAGCTTGATAAGCGCGTGCCACAAGGTGGTTGGATGGAGTATGATTTAGAAACAGTAAACTACTTGCGTAAAACCGTTAAATTAGGCCGCGAAACACAAACTAAGCTTTCTGTTATGCCTGAAAAACGCAAAGATAAACGCGCTAAAATCAATCAAATTCGTAAAGCAGTTAAAAAACACAATCAGCGTGTTAAGCCGACTAAACGTAAATAATCAATTAGTTATTTATTGAACACAAAAAAGCCGCTAATTGCGGCTTTTTTAATGTGAGTTGTTTAAACTATTTAAACTCCAAATTACTTTTTTACTTGAGCATCTAACGATTGGCCATTCACTTCACTTGAATCGTCACTCATTAGATATAAATATGTAGGCATTAAATCCTCTGGTGTAGCAAGTGCGTCTCTATCTTCACCTGGATATGCAGCAGCTCGCATTGAAGTGCGAGTAGCGCCTGGGTTAATACAGTTTACACGAATATTCGTTTTACCTACTTCACATGCCCATGTTTGCATCATACCTTCTACTGCAAATTTTGAGATGGCATAAGGCCCCCAAAATTCACGACCTTTGCGGCCTACACCTGATGACGTAAATACTATCGATGCATTATCAGACTTACGAAGAACAGGAAAAAGTGCTTTAGTGATCATTGCTTGTGCAGTCACGTTTACTTTCATTATGTTTTCGAACGTAGATGAGCAAAAATGTTCAAGCGGACCGAGTGACCCTAAAATACCTGCATTATTAAGCAACCCGTCAAGGCGTCCAAACTGATATTCGATTGTTGCAGCAAGGTCACGGTAGTTTTGCTTCGTCGCGCCTTTTAAATCCATAGGGACTATTGCAGGTTTAGGGTAGCCAGCATTAACAATTTCATCGTAAACACATTCAAGTTTATTAGTTGTTTTTCCTAATAAGATAACTGTAGCGCCGTATTTTGCATACGTAATTGCTGCAACTCGGCCAATACCATCACCGGCGCCTGTTATTAAAATAACTTTATCTTTAAGTGCGTTTTCAGCTGCTTGATATGTGTGCATAAAAGTACCAATTCATATAATTTTTTTGATTTTAACATAGCGAAACGTGAAGTAATCGAATTTATTGTAAAATTAGGTGGCGAAAATAGAAACTTTACGTTAAGTTTAACTGGTCTAATGTCTCATTAATAACCTGATTACATTGTTTTAACTTAATACACTGATTAAACACACTATAAAAATAAAATACGTGCGGAGCCAACAATATGAAAAAAATGCTACTTTCACTCTCGGTTACAGCTGCTTTAGCAGGTTGTGGCGGTGGAGAAACGTTAACAGATGTCAAAAACGACACAGCACCAGTTATCCCAACAGCAACAGTTACATTTGATCCAGCAGCAGGTATCTTATCGGTACCTAATGATTTATTAATGAGTGGAACTCAAGACGGTACACTTAATATTCCTGGTGAATTAGATGACAACAATGTGTCTATTTCGCGCGCAGCTTATGCAAACCCTCAACTTGCACTAGGTGCACTTGATGGTTGGTCTTCGCAGGTTCCTTATAAAATCGATTTAACATTCCCACCAAATGTAAGTTTAGATGAAGCGTCTGCTGGGACCCCTGGTACAGTAAGAATTTTTGAAGTTGTAATGGGTGCAAGTTTAACTGATGCAGAATGTTCAGTTGTAGCTGCCGGTACTGCTTGTAAATTGGTCGGTGAGCTTACTTTTGGTGTTGACTTTGTTACTCAAGCTTCAGGTGATGGCGTTGCAATTATTCCTTTAAAACCATTTATGGCGGGTAGCTCATACATCAATGTGTTAACTACTGGTCTTAAAGATTCATTAGGGCGTTCTATTGAGCCTTCTTCTACTTATGGGCTGGTTAAACAAGAAGCGCCATTAATTACAGAAGCCCAACTTGGTTTGCAGGGTGCTGTTAACAGTTACGAAAATGTAGTTGTAAGTTCAGGAGATATCACAAAAGAAGATATTATTTTTTCTAGTGCGATGACTATTCAATCAGCAGGTCCTGTACTTGGGACAATTAAAAAGTTACTAGCTGCAAGCTTGCAAGAACCTGCATTGCCAACGCCTGCACTTCAAGTTCCTGAACAACCTATGGTAAATGTACAACAAGTATTTGCTTCTCAGGGTGTAGAAGTATCTGCTGCATTCTCTGGTGTGCAATATCAAAAAGGTAGCATTATGTTACCGATGTATTTAGGTACACCAACGGGTACTGATATTAGTGATTTAAGTGATACATATTGGCAAGGTATGTGTGATAACGCGGTGGCAATAATTGGTTACAAGGCCGTTGCAGGCGATGCATTTCCTGCAGATCCTATTAGTGAAAATGATGGTTTATGTTCTGCATTAAGTGACGGACAATTACGTGACTTAGGACTAGACCGCACACGCCATTTAACAAAATACAACTCAATTCCAAAAGTACAAAGCATGGCAAATGTGCCAGTGCAAGTTACTAAACCTATTTTACCGATAATTAATGGTGTCCGTGCACAGTTACAATTAGATCCTATCGCAATGCCTGAAGGTGGATGGCCTGTTGTGATTATGCAGCACGGTATTACAACACAAAAAGAAAGTATGCTTGCTTTAACTGCGCAGCTTTCTATTCAAGGCTTTGCAACGGTTGCTATTGACCATCCAAGACATGGTGAGCGCGGAATAGATGTTGATGGTGATGGAACAGACGACTTTAATGCAACAACGGGTTCTGTGCTTAGTTACATGAACTTAAGTTCATTACTTGTTGCACGTGATAGCTTACGCCAATCGGCTGCTGATTTATTAGGCCTTCGTTTAGGCTTAAACTTTATTAACGATACAACTATTAATAGTAAAGACGTTACCTACATTGGGCATTCGCTAGGTTCTATTGTTGCTCCAGCATTTATTGCTCAAGCTAATACGCCAATGGCAGAAACGCTTGATCCGCTATTTAATGTAAACACGGTAGCGCTTGCAAGTGGTGGTGGCGGTATAGCAAGCTTCTTACTTGAATCTGCTGCGTTTGGTCCATTTATTCAAGGTTCAGTACTTTCACAAGCGGGTACAACAGAAGCTGATGAATTTACTGCATATTTACAAGGAGATGCAGTTTCTAACTGTGGCTCATTAATACCAGACATGGAAGCTTACTTGACGTGTGGCTACAACGAATATATTGCATCACTTACCACTGCGGGTGAAACGACTAAACTTACTAACATTCAAGGTGTATTTACACAGTTTGCTTTTGCGGCGCAAACAGCGCTAGATAGTGGTGATCCAACTAACTACGCAGCCACTGTGAAAGCATTAGGTACTCCTGTTTATACTAATGTTGTTGTGGGTGATGGTGTTGATAACAAGCCTGACCAAGTGATACCACCAATGGCAGCTAATAATCCTATTTCTGGCACAATTCCATTAGCTAACTTGATGGGTCTTGAGACAGTAAGTTCTTCGCAAGCATTGAGTGAAACACCAGCAAGCTACTTAGTTAAATTTACTAAAGGGCATCATGGTTCTATATTAACACCAGCTCAAGATGCTGCACAGGCTGCAACTGTTGAAGGCAGTGCTGCCGCTAATGCAGAAATGCAGTTGCAAGTAGCTACTTACTTAGCTGCTCGCGGACGGATGTTATTAGTTTCCAACCCTGAGGTTGTGACTGATTAATAACCAGTAAAATAATTAACCTTTAAAAGCCACTGAAAAGT
>NZ_PJBR01000144.1:0-5222 GCF_002863625.1 Pseudoalteromonas sp. MelDa3
TCATGCTCTTGCCCTGGGTTTTCCCCCCTGTATCAAGATAGTTGTCACTTCTAACTTTAAATAAAGGCAGAACGAACTTTCTCATACTATAAATAAGTACGGGTCAAAATTTCAATCGCCTAACCGCCAACACACACTGTTGGTTGAGCAGCTCGAGTAGTTTCATAAATTATAAAAATGGAGAGCGCAAGCAGTTACTTCTTTCATTGAAAAAAAGTAATCTTGCCTAAATATAATGAATAACGACGGTTCTAGCTTTCTTCTGTATACCTTCGCCCTTTTATGCTGTTGTTTATTTCACTCAACAGCACTGGCTACGACCTCGATACCTGTGCAAAAAATCCAAGGAAACGACGTAATTATTGAACAGTTTAAAATGGGTTACTTTACTGATGTAACAGAAAAAATGCAGTTAAATGAAATACAAAAACAACCGTTTCGCATTTCTTCCAATAGTATTTCACTCGGCACAGCCGCTAAAGTCACGTGGGCAAAAATAGAACTGGAAAATTTAGATAAAAAAATACAAAAAATCTATCTCCACCACCCTTATGCATACCATAATCATAAAGTAGAGCTTTATGAAGTTATCGATAACACATTAGTCCGTGAACGCATTCTTGATATGGATAACCCTGCAACATTACAATGGATGTACCGTGGTAGCGCCGTTTTTGATATAGAATTACAAAATAAAAAAACGTTATATATAAAAAGTATTTCCTTCTCTCACCAATGGTTTAGCCTTAACCTTTACAATGAAGACCAGTCTAAAAGAGCCTTGTTGGGCCAATATACCGATATCGCGCTGCTTGTAGGGATGATACTTGCACTTATTATTTATAATTTTTTACTTTTTATCTCATCTCGTTTAAAAGAGCACTTCTATTATTCATGCTATCTCGTTTGTGGTGGTTTTTGGATTGCACTTTCCTATGGGATGTTTGCCGATTTCTTCAATATCTTTGGCTCCATTACTTTGAAATGGCATCTATCTTTAGTCGCAATGCCAATATTTTTAATATTGTTTATGATCAATATTTTCGAGACTAAAAGTAAATACCCAATTGAACATTGGGCACTTATATCAATTATAGTTTTATTAACTATCAACTTTATTTATGGTTTATTTGATATTGTAACAGCCCTTAAGTACTCAAGCTCACTCGCTGCTGTAATGATGGCTGTTAGTCTCTCTGTCAGTTTTTCTATGTTGTTTCGAAAACACCCCATCGCACTATTCTTTTTAATAGGTCATGGGTTATTTGTCATCTTTAGTATTTTAGCTGTCTTCTTTTACAAAGGAAAAGCGGAATTTAACTACATCAACAGTCACGGTGTAGGCATTGGTATTATGTTAGAAGCCCTCGTTCTATCGCTTATTATCGCCTATAGAATTCGAATATTAGAGAACCTAAAAATAAAACAAGCGGATCTTCAATTATTAGCATCAACAGATCCTTTAACACAGTTATTTAATCGCCGTCATTTTAGCCTTGCTGCAACAGAGTTATTAAACAAAGCAAAGCAAATGCATCGCCCTATCTCTGCTATTATTATCGATATAGATCATTTTAAACGTGTTAATGATACGTATGGGCACGTCGCTGGCGATAAGTCGTTGAGGTGTGTCGCGGATATTATTAGACAACAGTGTCGTAAACACGATTTATTAGCCCGCTATGGAGGCGAGGAGTTTGTTATTCTCATGCCGGACACACGCTCAAGTAAAGCCTATGCGCTAGTAGAGGAAATGAGACAAACATTAGAGCGCACTGAAGTAAGTATAAATAAGACCTTATCGATTCGTTTAACAATGAGTAGTGGTATCACAGAGGTTAAACCTGAGAACATAAACCTAGATGATGTGATTAATCAGGCAGATAAAGCGCTGTATACAGCAAAAAATAATGGCAGGAACCAAACCCAGCTATCGACTTTTTAATCAGGGTAACTATCTGGTATAGACGCTCACTTTAATGATAATACTTCGTATTCAAACCCGATAGTTCCCGCTATTAGAAGAAAACACTCCCCTCCCCGACAGCCCTTATACAGCAAGACTTTCCGCCATATTTAACTTTACATATGAGACATAAAAACGTCTGAATCTGGCTATTTGAGACACTTTTACCTCACAAAAGTCTGAGATGAAAATGTGAAAAACACACTGTTTTATTATGTGGTCAGGCGCTTTTTTACCTAATTTAAGGCTGTTTTAGTGGTTTAAATTACAATTATTGAGCTGCAAATAGTTCGATAATATTGAGAGTATTATTACATTAATAGGATGCTATAAAACTTGGTTTGGTAATCCCCCCCTAAAAATACAATTACCTGTTCATAACTCTTAAGGTCGATCTTACCGAGACCTCTAGTACTTTCTTAATTAATGAATGACCATTTCATAGCCTATCTCTTTGAGTGCTGCATGGGATTTATTACTCATTGAAACACTAAACACCTGAAATATTTTGACGTACTAAACCTAAAAAAGCGCCTTTATCCAAGGCGCTTTTAAGTTTTAGATTATTCAGTAAAGCAGATTAATCAACTATATAAGAAACGTTAAATGCTTCACTTGTCACTTCATCCTCAAATGTATAAGTTAGTGTAATCGGAAGCACAGCACCGCCCAAACCAACAGTATATTTATAACCAAATGAACTATTATTCTCAACCACGTTATTTAAAGCTTGTGATACTTTAACTCTATCTTTATCTGTTACATCAAAATTTATAGCTAACAATTTAACGCCCGTTTTATTCGTTACGCTCAAAGTGATTTGAGAGCCTTGTTGTACAACACCATTAATAACAGAAAGTGCTGAAGATACTGAGCGGCCAAATTTGCTAGCCATTTCGCTGATATCTTTTACTAGCATGTCATATGAGGCTGCAGGGTAATTCTTGTCCATTGGTGTGAACGTAATTGAGACTGTGCCGCCAGTTAATGCTGCCAGCTCTCCTTCCAAACCAAGATCATTTGATACTGTAGCAACACTGCTATCATTAACAGTCCACGTACCAAAGCTTGTTAGGTTCTTACTCGTACCATCGCTCATAGCTGCGATAGCTTGTAAGAGAGTCTTTCTCCCTTTATAAAGCTCTGCCACTTGCGATGAAACAGTAATCGTTTCTACAACAGCTGGACCAACGGTGATTACAACAGAGTCACTCATACCATTGAAGTTAAAGTTTATCTGGGTATAACCTTCAGCAATAGGTGTAACTACTCCTTCACTACTTACTGTGGCAATATTTTCGTCGCTAGAAAGCCACGTGCCTTCTGTTGAAACATCAACTATTGATGAATCTGAATAAGTAGCACTTGCTGTAACATTAATCTGCTGGCCAAGAGCAACAGATTCTGAGCTAGAATTAATTGCGATTGAATCAAGAACAGCTTTTGTAACAGTAATATGAGAAGTTGATTTAATACCATTTAGTGAAGCGGTAATAGCGACATCAATACCACCATCACCAATGCTAATATTATCGTTTACTAATGCAGTGAGTTCACCCTTAATTACATTGCTAACAACAACTAGGTTGCTCACTCCACTTACCCATGTAACATCATTTGTAACATCTGAGCGTGTACTATCTGTATATATTCCAACAGCATTTGCTTTAGTTTTTCTGCCAATAGGCAAACGGTCACTATTAAAACTAATTTCGATAGCATTAAGAGCTGCAGCCGTTACTGTCACTTCAATTGAATCTTCAAAGCTGTCAAACGAAGCTGAAACTAACGCTTTACCTACGCCCTTACTTGTAATGATTCCGTCACTGCTGACAGTTAAAACTTGCTCATCTGAAGTCGAGTAAGTAGGGGTGATATTAACTGTACTGTCATTAGATAACTGTGCAAAAGTTGATGCTTTAGTCGTTAATCCCAGAGGTATAACTCGTTCTAGTACCTCTACTTTAATCGAGTTGATTACAGCATCTGTTACTGTCAGCTTTGCTGTACTTTCAAAACCATCTAACGTTGCTGTTATATTAGCTTCACCCATTTGATGTGCATTTATAGTGTAATTATCAATTGAGGCAACATAAATATTATCAGAGCTTAATTTAAAACGCTTTTCGTTTGTTACATCAGTAATTGAATTGTCAGAAAAAGCCTTTTTAACAGTATAGTTAGTTTTTAGTCCCGCAGGTGTATTGTTTGAAACGAGGTTAAGCTGAAGCCCTTCTAAAACTGCATCTGTTACTTCTATTGATACATTTTCTTCAAAGCCTTTATAGACGACATGTATCGAGGTTGTCCCTATATTTAAAGTCGACACTAAACCTTGGTCATTGACTGTCACAATATCGCTATTCGCGACACTAATTATAGCTTCATCCGTAACATGCTCTGTAGTACCGTTATTAAATAACGCGCTAACGACTAATGCTGTCTGCTGGCCAAGCGGCACTGTTGACATTTCTAAATCGACACTCACTGCTGACGCTTCTTTTGCTTCAATAGTCAGAAACTTTTGTGCCTCTAGCCCTTCAAAATCAGCAGTTACTGATACTTCACCTGGTTTTAAAAGCTCTAAAAAGCCAGTATTAGAGATTTTAGCTAGGTTATCGTTGGAAGAAGTCCAGTTAATTTCACCCTTTACATTATAATACTTATTGTCTGATTTTTTATGCCATAAACTGGCTTGGTAGTTTGTACCTTCAATGAAGGTATCGCTAGTAGGCGTTAGCCGTAACTCAGAATCTATAATGGCATACGAAACGTTGATTGTTTGACTACTTTTAATACCATTATAAGAGACATTAATCATAGCCTGCCCTTCACTTACGGCAGAAATCAAACCACTCTGAGAAACACTGACAACCTCAGGGTTAGATGATGTAAAAGTAAGGCCACTTTCTAAACTTTCTTTTGAATTATCAGAAGAAACAGCGGTTACTTTTATTTGTGTTGATTGTTCGTAATCTAAGATTAACTCGGGAATAGAAAGCTCTAATTGAGTTATAGAGATGACTTCTTGTGTATCCTCATCATTACTACTTCCACAAGCAGATATGAATATGAGCATAAATAGATAAATAGACCATTTTTTAAAAGCTAAAAACATTTTTACATCCTGTATGTAATCACCACATACTCAAAAGGCATTACATGACGCAGTTGCATTAATTCCTTTTAAGTGCATTATAGAAATTATACGTTCCCTTTATACCTGGCTAGACTTTAACCGATTGGTTATGTGCCT
>NZ_PJBR01000145.1:0-5152 GCF_002863625.1 Pseudoalteromonas sp. MelDa3
CAGGAAGCTTTGCACCAACCCCGCGCGAAGCTGCCAACAATGCCGACATCGTATTCATGTGTGTTGGTAACGATGACGATTTACGCTCAGTAGTGTATGGCGACGACGGCGTGTTAGCTGGCATGTTGCCGCACACTATTTTGGTTGATCACACCACAACCTCTGCCGAAGTAGCACGCGAAGTGGCTGCAAAAGCGGCTCTGCAAAATATCGACTTTATAGATGCGCCTGTATCGGGCGGACAAGCGGGCGCCGAAAACGGCGTATTAACAGTTATGGCGGGTGGTAGTGAAGCTGTATTTGCTAAAGTGCAGCCAGTTATGGCGGCATTTAGTCGTTTTAGCCAATTACTAGGCGGCGTTGGCTCGGGACAACTTTGTAAAATGGTCAATCAAATTTGTATTGCTGGCGCAGTGCAAGGTTTAGCCGAAGGCTTACATTTTGCCAAGCAAGCTGGGCTTGATGGCGAAAAAGTTATAGAAACCATTTCTAAAGGTGCTGCCGGTTCGTGGCAAATGGAAAACCGTTATAAAACAATGTGGGCGGGTGAATATGAGTTTGGTTTTGCCGTAGATTGGATGCGTAAAGATTTAGGCATTGCGCTCGATGAAGCTAAAAATAACGGCGCTACTTTACCAATGACCGCAACGGTCGATCAATATTACGCCGACGTACAAGCAATTGGCGGCGGCAGATACGACACCTCAAGCTTACTAGCACGCATTGAAGCACTGCATAAAAAGTAACGCTGTAGACGCGAAGCTTGCTTGCGTGACGGGCAAAGCCCGTAAAAGTGATTTATTCACAAAGAGGTTATGAGGCGCTGCGCTTTTAGAGGAAGTAATAGATAAAAAAGATTGTTGTTGGTCTTTATATTTTCTCATTTACTCCTCTTGCTCTTCTCTTTGTGAATAGTGTTTTATTTAAGAAATTAAAAGCTGTGCTTTTCACGTGAGCAAGCTCACCATCTACCGTCAAAGTGTAGATATCAGTTTTACTTTGTAGACGCGAAGCTTGCTTGCGTGACGGGCAAAGCCCGTAAAGTGATTTATTCACAAAGAGGTTATGAGGCGCTGCGCTTTTCCCCCTCTGTCAGGATAGTTGTCGCCTCTAACTTTTAATAGAGGCAGATAAAATGAGACGTCGATTTACACAAGAATTTAAAGTTCACGCTGTTGAAAAAGCATTATCTCAATGTGATGATGTTCGCCTAGAAGATATTGCGCTTGATTTAGGCATCGGTTATTCAACCTTGCAACGATGGATCGCGCTTGCTAAAAACCATGAACTTGAAACTAAAAATAATGGTAGTCACATGACAACAGAAAAACGCCCTCATGACTGGAGCTTAGAAGAAAGGCTTAACGCCATTATTGAATGTGCGAGTTTAGATGAAGCAGCTCTTAATGAATATTGCCGTGCTAAGGGACTTTACCCGCATCATATTAAACAATGGAAGCAAGATTTTGCTAAAGGGCCTTCAACGAAGCCCGTAAAATCAGACAGTAAACAGCTCAAACAAGAAATTAAGCAGCTTCAAAAAGAGCTTAATCGTAAAGACAAAGCGTTAGCAGAAACAGCCGCCTTACTCGTACTCAAAAAAAAAGCAGATGCGCTTTGGGGTTTCAACGAGGACGATTAACCAGCTCAACTGAGCGTCATGAACTGATAAAGCTCATTACCGACGCGCAGAAATCAGGGGCAAGGCAAGAAAAAGCATGTGAGTTACTTGGTCTAACGGCAAGAACAATTCAACGCTGGATTGAAGCTGATGATATGACAGATAAGCGAACAAGTACGATAAAGCGACCACCTAACAGGCTAACTGAATTAGAACAACAGCGTATAATTAAGACGGTTAATTCAATAGAATATGGACATTTACCACCCAGTAAGATAGTCCCTAAACTATTGGATAAAGGTGTGTGGATAGCATCAGAAAGCTCGTTTTATCGCGTTATGAAATCACATAAATTATTAACACACAGAGAAAAAGTTAAACCAAATAAAAAGATAAAAAAGCCAAAAGCACTCAGGGCAACACGTGTAAACGAAATTTATACATGGGATATTACGTATTTGCCAACAGCTGTTAAAGGTCAGTTTTTATACTTATATTTAGTGATGGATATTTATAGTCGAAAAATAGTTGGTTGGCAGGTTCATGACACACAACTAAGCACACTGGCGGCTGATTTAATGGTAGATATTTGCAGGCGAGAGCAGGTAAAGCCTGAGCAAGTCACACTGCACTCGGATAATGGCAGTCCAATGAAAGGGGCAACGTTATTAGCGACATTGCAGGAGTTAGGTATTGTTCCTTCATTTAGCCGACCGTCTGTGAGTAATGATAATCCTTATTCTGAATCGCTATTTAAGACGTTAAAGTATCGCCCGGAATACCCTGAGAAAGCCTTTGAAAGCATGGGTAGCGCAAGAAAGTGGGTTAGCGGATTTGTTGATTGGTACAACGATGAGCACTTGCACAGCGGTATTAAATTTGTCACGCCAAACCAGCGTCATTTAGGATTAGATAAAGCGATACTAGCGAAACGTCATCAGATAAATGAAATGGCGAAATTACAGAATCCAATTCGTTGGTCAGGAAAGTCTCGAAATTGGACGATGATCAATGAAGTAAATTTAAATCCAGAGAAAAAAGAAGCAATGCGGGTGGCATAAAATTTAATTTGATGCGACAACTAACTTGAAAAACTCCGTTTTAGAGGAAGTAATAGATCTAAAAAATTATTGCTTTTATGTCTTCTCATTTACTCCTCATTCGCTTCTCTTTGTGAAATAGATTTTGCTTTGTTTGAAGTGGTACAGATATTTATATACAAAAAACGCGACACTTTATTGCTAAAGTGTCGCGTTTTTAATGCGTTATACAAACAATCTTAAGGCAAATTACATGCTTTGAGCGTAGTTATACAGCGCCTTTAAAATTGTAAGATTTTTTTCGCTGTCGTCATGCTCATGCGCTAGGTTTTCAAGGGTGATCATAAAATCTTGCGCATTAATCGACGGTTGATCTTCCCCGTGCATTAACTTGTTTTGGCAATACTGGCGCCATTGGTCAAGCTCTTGCTGGTTTAGCGTTTCAGGCCAGTTACGGGCGCGGTACCTAAACAATAACGTATTAAACTTTTTATCTTCAAAGTCTAACTTCAATCCAGCTAACTCATCTGGTTTTGCATCACGAATAATCGCAAATTTAGCTTTATCGGCATGGCTTGTAAAACCATCGTAAAGTAAGTAGTCAACGTTAGTAGTTGCACTGTAATCGCCTTGCTCGTTAAACACTTCGGTTACTTTATCGCGAAGGTCGGTATTGGCTTTTAAAATAGCTAAGTTAGCTAAGCACTGCTCGCGGTCAATCCCAAGGCGAGCGGCATTTTCAGGCAATAATGTTTTAGCTGGGGCTAAAATAGGGCACTTGTTTAAATGCACCAGTTTTAAGCCAACAGGTAATTCACCCTCGGCTAAATCTACACGTTTGGTGTATAAACGTTTGCGTAATTCTTCTACGTTTAAATCAATGAGTACTTGCGGGCTTTGGGTTAAATCAAAACAAATAACCGCGTTTTTATTTACCGGATGAAAGCTCATTGGTGCAACCCAGCTAGTACAGCCTTGCGTTGCTGGTATGCGCGACGTGGTATGCACCAGCGGCGTCATGTTAAATACATCAACCAACTCAGCGAGTGCTTTTTTGCCACGCAGTCCAAAAAAGAAGTTATACAGCTTTGGCTGTTTTTCTTTTATTAGTTTAGCCAATGCAATAGTAGCGGTTACATCGCTTAGTGCATCGTGCGCTGCGGCGTGTTCAATACCATTGGCTACCGTTAAATGCTCTAGCTTAAAGCTTGGGCTGCCGTCTTCTTTTAACGGCCATTCAATCCCTTCAGGGCGAAGCGCATAGCAAGCGCGTACTAAATCAATAATATCCCAGCGACTATTGTTATTTTTATATTCGCGCTCGTACGGGTCGTAAAAGTTACGGTAAAAGCTATAACGGCTTACTTCGTCATCAAACCGAATACTGTTGTAACCCGCAACACAGGTGTTTGGCACGCTAAATTCGGCATGAATTTTTGCTATAAACTCAGCTTCAACCAGGCCTTTTTTCATCGCCACTTGTGGTGTAATACCCGTAATTAAACACGCCTCAGGGTGAGGTAAGTAATCCGCTTGCGGCTTACAATATTCAATAAGTGGCTCGCCAATAATATTTAAATCAAGATCGGTACGAATACCCGCAAACTGGCTCGGCTTATCCTTTTGAGGGCTCGCCCCCCAAGTCTCGTAGTCGTGAAAATAGATTGTCGCTTGATTTTGCTCTTGATATGCCATGCTGAAAACCCTGAGTAGTTAACTTAAAAGCGCCTAAACACGCGCCAAGTTACTAAAATAATGAATTATTTAGATTATGGCATATGGGCGAGGGAGTTTATAGGTTTGGGTGATAAAGATGTGTTAGTGATGTTTAATAATGTAATAATACCAGTCGCTAATATTGTTAGTTAGTGTGGTGCAAATGTCTTTATTAATGTAGTTGTAAGGGTAATATTTTATAAATAGGGAATATAAGCATTTTAAACATTAAATTAATAGCGGCTTTGACTAATGGAGAGAGTGATTAATGGTAAATATGATAATTGGACTTCTATGTGCTTTAGCTGGTGGTTATATGGGGCACTATTTTACTGTAAAAATGTTCAATGACAGAGTCAAAGCACAAAATAAAGCTTTATATGATGAATTTGAAATAATTAAAGATATGTTTGCTAGCCATATCAAAGGGTTATTAGATGACTTCGACTCAAATTTAAAATCGAAGTACTCAGGGCTACGTAAGCTAGATATGAGTTTTGTTAATAGTCTATTACTTGAACTGGCAGCATCGAAAGACATACCTTCAAAAGAGGTTCGATTATTGATAAAAAATCTAAATCAAGTCTCAGCAAACCTATCTGAGAAAATATATAGTCGAGAGAGTAAAATTGAAGAATGGTTTAATGCACCACTTAATATAGAGCCTAAAGATAGATTTGCATTTAAATCATCGATCCAATTTCATACCGGTGGGTTATTATTGGTAGCTATTGATGTTATTTACCACACAAGCAAAGTACTTCGTGACCGTAAT
>NZ_PJBR01000146.1:0-5141 GCF_002863625.1 Pseudoalteromonas sp. MelDa3
CTGCCCAAAGGGTTCTTCCTAGGGGCTATTTACTCTTTGTTGCTCGGTTTTTACTTAGCCCACTAGGTTACAAACCTCGCGCCGCGATTAAATAGCCCCTAGTTTGAACAAATTTTAATCCGCAAAGATCAACAGACCCTAGTACCCATTTTATTATAAAACCCAGCATTGACGTTGGGTTTTTATTACTAATAAAAAAGTTATTACTCGTTTTTATTTGAAAATGTTTCTCTCCAATGCGGGTTTTTCAAAAATTTATAGCCTGTAAACTTTACCTCAATAGTTAGTGCATCAGCACATAGTTTATTATTTAGGTGAAATTATGAAAATTAACACGTTATTGCTAGCAACTTCTCTTTTAGGCGCAAGTTCGTTTGCTGCAAAGGCAACAATTGAAGATCAAATAACATCCGCGCCGGGCATGGGAATATTTGCAAACTACAACGAACATATAACTAACACGCCATTTTTACTCAATCTTGATAGCCAACCTAAAGAGCAGATGGGGCCGTATTTAACACGTCAATATTTTCATGGTACACAATCTACGTTTGTAAAATGGGTGGCTAAAAAAGGCGGTAAGGTGCCTTTACATAAACACCCAAACGAGCAAGTAACGTGGATCATTTCTGGCGAGGCCAAAGTGTTCTCTGGTGGCAAACAATATCTTATGAAAGCAGGCGATATGATGGTAATACCTGCTAACGTACCGCACGAGTTTCACTTCAGTGAAGATACTGTAGATATCGACTTTTTTGCCCCAGCGCGTCAAG
This sequence comes from Pseudoalteromonas sp. MelDa3, assembly GCF_002863625.1. Classification (NCBI taxonomy): domain Bacteria; kingdom Pseudomonadati; phylum Pseudomonadota; class Gammaproteobacteria; order Alteromonadales; family Pseudoalteromonadaceae; genus Pseudoalteromonas; species Pseudoalteromonas sp. MelDa3. The sequence continues at coordinate 774 of NZ_PJBR01000146.1, forward strand.
ACTGGATAGATGGTACTGCTAATTACATTCAACAAAAGTAGGGTAAGTTATGTTTTTAAATAAATCTAAATTAGGCTTAACGGCAATTGCCATACTTGTAAGCTCAACGGTAATGGCTGAGCCTGAAACGGTTAAGTCAGAGATTTACGCACAAACAGATGCCGCAGTAGGCGGTATTACATATACGCAAAATAAGCGCTTTATTTTCAGCTATCATCCATTTTATAACCCCAAGGTTAAAGTAGGCGAGCTTTTAAAAAATGGTGATGTAGTGCCATTTCCTAATGCGCAAATGCAAAACGCATATAAAAGTGATGGCAGTTTAAAAAATCCTGCTGATTACTTAAATTGGGTACTCGGTGTAAGAGCCGACGATACTGGTAATGTGTGGATATTAGACTCTGGTCAAGCACTGCCGCGTACAACACCAAAGTTGATAGCGTGGGATGCGATAAGCAATAAGTTAAATAAAATTATTTACTTACCAAGCCCTATCTCTTTGCCACAATCGCAACTTAATGACTTAGCTATTTCTAGCAAATACCATACGCTAGTCATTGCAGACGAAGGCATTGCTAATGGTGCAAATGGCAAGGAAGCAGCACTGATTGTGGTTAATACACAAACAGGAGCGAGTCGCCGTGTTCTGCAAGGGCACGATAGTGCTTTACCCGATTACTCAATGCCAATAATAATAGATAAAGGTACGAGTGAACAAAAGCAACTTGATACCTTTATTGGTGCCGATGGCATTGTGCTTGATAACGCACAGCAGTGGCTTTATTTTGCTCCACTTAATAAAAAATATGTTTACCGTATTAAAATGGCCGATATCGCCAATGAACAATTAACCGATAAGCAAATAGGTGAGCGCGTAGAGCAATACGCACAAAAACCAGTAAATGGTGGTTTGAGCATAGATGCAGACAATAACCTGTACTTAACCATTGTTGGTGAACGTACGGTCGGCGTTATAGATGCTAAAACGCGCCAGTACCGCGATTACACCTATGATAAAGAGATGATATGGCCTGATGGTGTAAGTATTGGCACTGAGGGTTACATGTACACAGGTGCAGCGCAGTTACCGTTATCAGCACAACTCAACAATGGAAAGGCAGAAAACAAAGCCCCTTATTATATATTCAGATTTAAACCTTTAGCTGAGGGAGTAATAGGGCGCTAAGCACTATTACCAAAGCTAAATACTTACTTTATTAAACACGCTTAGCAGCGTGTTTTTTTATGCGACTTAAAGTTGAATAACGACTGAGCTAGTGTGTGTGGTATTTACTGGGGATTATCAATTAAATCATGATAATGTTTCAATCATTAGCGCGTTTTTCGCTACTCAATAGTTCGCTATATTACACATACCTTATTACTGACCCTTGGCATATACCATGAAATTATATACTTACTCACATTGTCCATTTTTTGCGCGTGTGAGCTATATAGCAGGAAAACTCAATATTAAGCTTGAAGAAGTTATTATTGATTATGATGACATTGAAACACCAACAAACTTAATTGGTAAAAAAATGGTACCTATTCTTGAAAAAGACGACGGCTCAATAATGGCTGAAAGTAATTATATTATTCGCTGTTTTTTACAACAAAAAAATGTTGATGAACCAATGGAGCCATCAAAAAATAGTCTTCAATGGCAAAGCAGTGCTTTTTTACCGCTACAACAAATTGGTTATCCTCGCTGGCCGTTGCTTAGTCTAAGTGAATTTAAGACTGAGTCTAGCCGGGTGGCTTGGGAAGATAAAAAGCAAACAATTGATCTTAATTTTGTCCAACTATTAGCATCGACAAGTGACATTGTTTCTCAAGTAAACGCATTTTTAATCGGTAGCGAAAAGCTGCTTAATATTGAAGACGGAAAAAGTAATATTTCGTTGTTTGATAGTGCCATTTATTTTTCTATTCTAAGAGGCTTGTATTGTGAACCTACAATTACATGGCCGCAGCAATTAAATGTGTGGATGAATAATGAAGCACTAGATTCAGGCGTTCCTTTATTGAAGTAATAAGCCCATTTTTATAAATAGTGCGACTCCATTCGTATAGCGTTTCAGGCCAGTGACTTTGTTACTGGTCTTTTTTTGTTTCAAAAAAAATTAGGCAACAAAAAGCCACTTTAAATATAAGTGGCTTAGTTTATTTTGATTTTGTGAATGCTAACGTTTGTTAGCCTTCACAGCTTTAAAAAAGCTTATAGAACTTGGATTATTTGCTCTTTTGCTAAACGTGATTTAGGCAGTTTGGCGTTATAATCTTCAGAGTCATCATGGTAGCCAAGCACTAAAGCTACATCACAAATATAGCCATCCAGCTCTTTTTCAAAGATTTCACCAATAAGTTCAGCGTCTACGCCTTCCATTGGGGTTGAATCAATACCTAAACGTGCTGCTGCATGCATGGTGTTACCTAGCGCAATGTAAGTTTGTGCTTTAGTCCATGTTGCATTGTTACCTTGCTCATCGGTATTCATATCAACAAAGGCAAATGCACCAAAAGCCTGTTCGCGGTTTTCTGCTTTTGTACGACCATTTTTAATGTCGGCATCAATGATTTGTGCGTAATCTTCGCGTGTATATTTAGGGTTGTGAGCAAATAAAATAACGTGCGACGCTGTTTTAATATGAGGCTGATTAAATTGAAACTTATTAGCAAAGGTATTATGCATACGTTCTTTAGCTTCGTCAGACTCAATAACGATAAATTTCCAAGGTTGTGAGTTAATAGATGAAGGAGAAAGACGCATAGCTTCAAAAACTACGTCTAGGTCATCTTGAACAATACGCTTGGTTGTATAACGTTTAGTTGTGTAACGTTTTTCTAAATCACTAATAATTGGGTGAGTCATTTGTTTCTCCGTTAAGTGGCCTGTTTGACCGATGTTTACTATATTGAGCCGTTTTATTAAAAACAAAGCCCGTATAACTATTTAATTACTTACTGGTTGAGCCACTGGCGCGTTACGTCATCAAGTACTTGTCGCTCTTTGCTAACTTTATAATCAAGTGCGGCAATTATGTCGTTTGAAAAGTGTAACTTATCAAGTGTGTCTAATTGAGCTTGACTAAAGAGCGCTTGTTTATCATCACGCAGCAATAAAACTGCTCTATCAACGCTGCCAAGTAAACCTTGTGGATCGGCAAGTTCACGTATTTTATGTTTATGGTGTAAAAATTGAGGTTTCCAAAGGGGAACTACGCACCATGTGTGAGTTGCAACGGCGTTTTCAAAAGCGCTAAAGCAATCATCTTCTGTGCCAGTTAAAAATTCATAGCCAGCTTGAGATAACCCGTACTCTTTAATCATGTTAATTGAAAAGCGCGTAATGCCAGCACCGGCATTTATGCCCTGAATCGTTTTTGCATTTTGGCAAGGACATCAGGTTTCAGTAAGTCGCTAATTTGGCTTACGGCATGCTCTGGTATGTAATCGGGTACGCCCCAGTGAGCATAAGGTTGGTAATGTAAGCCAAGTTCAATAAGTGGCATAACCAGCTCCACATCAGCTTTATAAATACCGTGGCTTGACGGAAGCCACGCAGAAGCGAGTAGGTCTATCTCACCTGATTTTAAATTTTTAAAGTTATCTTGATGCGGCGCGTAAATACGCTCAACGCTAAAGCCCATATCAGTTAAAACATGGCTGATAATTGAAGCGGTAACTCGATGAAATGATAAATCGGTTACACCTAATTTTAAATGTGGTGTACTCATAATGTATTACTCCATTTAATAGAGCAGCCCATGCTAGGTGTTTGCTGCTGAGGGCCTTTGCCTGTTGCGGCAATTTGGCGCATTGCATTAACTAACTCAGGGGTACGATGTGTGGTGCCATTCATTTTTGTATCGTCTAAGCGGCCACGGTATTGCAGTTGCCCATGCTTGTTAAAACCAAAAAAGTCAGGTGTGCATACCGCGCCATAGGCTTTGCCTACGCGCTGGTCTTCATCAACCAAATAGGGAAATAAAAAGCCATGTTGTTTAGCAAATTTTTCCATATTGGCAGGAGAGTCTTCTGCTACATATTGGTAGTCGTTTGACATGATAGCTAATACATTAATGCCTTCACTAATAAGTGTCGCGGTGTCTTGGCTCAAGCGATTGGCTATACGTTGTACATAAGGGCAGTGGTTACAAATAAACATAATAAGTAAGCCATTTTCACCCAGATTATCGGCTAATGAAAACGACTCACCTAATGGGTTTTTTAGTGTGAAGCTAGGGGCTTGCCAGCCAAAATCACAAATTGGTGTATCTAATAACATACGTTAACTCCTAAAAAGCCAGCCCGTATGGCTGGCTTATAAAAATAATTAATTATTTTTGATTAAAGCGAAAACGC
>NZ_PJBR01000019.1:0-44710 GCF_002863625.1 Pseudoalteromonas sp. MelDa3
TTTTTGCGCCACAACGGCGTACCAATTAAGCAAGGCAAAAAAGGCTTCATATACATTTTAGCGTTTTCTGCTTTTGTACTTGGCTTTTTTGTATTGATAATGCAAATAACCGAATATGCCCCAACCGATTTGTAGGCATTAAAAAAGCCGCAAAAGCGGCTTCATTCTATTTAGCGTTTGGCTGTTAAACGCTAAAGCTTGCACCACAACCACAGGTTGTTGTTGCATTAGGATTAGATACAAAAAAGCGTGCGCCTTCTAATCCTTCAGTGTAATCAACTTCACCGTCAACCAAATATTGAATGCTCATTGGATCGATAACGAGTGTTACACCATTTTTTACAATTTCTAAATCACCAGGATTCGCTTTTTCATCAAAAGTAAAACCATATTGAAAACCAGAACAACCACCACCTGTTACATAAACACGCAGTTTTAAATCTGGATTTTCTTCTTCGTCGATTAACTGTTTAACGCGAACAGCAGCTGCATCGCTGAACTTAATTGGTAATTCTTCAGACATTTTAAAACCCTCAATATCGCAATGGCGTGATTATCTAATACCCGAGTGTTTTAATCAAGTATAGTAAAACAACTCTTTACTCTAAGTTATACCTATAAATTAGTAAAAAAGTGGTTAAACATTAGCTCACTAAAATAATACTTAAGCAAACTAAAAGCGACCCTTGTAAACTATAAATTCATTAAAAATTTTAGTTATAAAAAATAGGTCTTAATCTTTACTGCAAATTGTTAATATAAGTTACGAAAAATTCAAAATCACAAGGACTTAACTAAACTCTTTTGCTAAAATGCTGCTGAAAAATGCGGCGAGGAAATAATGCATGTGGCTTGAGCAACTCAGGCGTCGACTGGCAAAACCTAAAACATCTGTACAATTATGCTTATTAGGCGTAGTTGCCGGATTAATTGCTGCATTTTTTATTATTTTATTTCGCTTAACTATTTTGTTTTTTCAAAGCTTATTTTTGGAAACACCTGACGACTTTACTACCCTACCGACTCTTGAACGCGTTTTAATGCCATTAATAGCCGCATTTTTAATTGCGTGCTTTGCTGCATTTACTGGCTTTAAACATTACCGTTTAGGCATTCCTTTTGTTATTCATCGTATTAAACGCCATTACGGGCAAATGCCTTTATACAATACGGTTAATCAATTTGTTGGTGGCGCACTTGCACTCATTAGCGGTTTTTCGGTTGGCCGAGAAGGGCCTTCCGTACATATGGGCGCAACAGGTGCGAGTATTTTAGCGGATAAACTACATTTACCGCATAACGCCATGCGTACTTTAAGTGGTTGCGGCGTTGCAGCAGGTATAGCCGCTTCGTTTAATACCCCACTTGCAGCCGTTATTTTTGTAATGGAAGTGGTACTTCGAGAATATAAAGTACACATATTTGTGCCAATCATGCTTGCTGCTGTTACTGGTGCACTCGCTACGCAGTTTGTTTTTGGTGAAGGCTCTGAACTTGCACTCATTACAATAGCGCCATTAAGTGGTTGGCATTACCCTTATTTAATATTATGCGGTATGGCGCTGGGCGCTATAGCATTTAGCTTTAATCAAAACTTAATGCTAATTATTAAAACATTTAAACCTTTAAGTATGTTTCCTCGTTTACTAATTGCAGGGTGTATTGCCAGCTTGATAGCTTACGCGGTGCCTCATGCTATGGGTTCTGGTATGAGTGCGATTACTATCGCGGTTGAATCGCCTGATAACGTAAAGCTGCTTACTACCATTTTAATAGCTAAACTACTTGCCACATTGTTTGCTATTGGTTTGGGTATTCCTGGTGGTTTAATTGGTCCGGTAATTGGGCTTGGTGTATTAATTGGGACATTAATGGCCTTTTTTGCTCAATATATTAGCCCGGGTACTGATATTGCGGGTACGTATGGGGTTTTAGGTATGGCTGGATTATTAGCGGCTACACTGCATGCACCGCTTGCTGCATTAACAACAGTAATGGAGCTTACATCATCACCTGAAATAATCGTTCCTGCGATGATAGTTATAACCACTGCATATGTAACTGCATTACAATTTTTTGGAAATCGCTCCATATTTTTGCAGCAATTAGATTTTCAGGGATTGCCGTACCATGTATCTCCCGCTACCGAAGCATTACAAAAAGTGGGAATAATGGATGATATGGATGAAGACTTTAAATTGCTTTACTCAGACGATAAAGAGCAAATAAAAAATACGCTTGATGCCATGGATAGCCAAACACCCTTGATTGTTTTTGACGAAGAAAATGGCTATCGCCTCGCTGAATACGATTTAACGCTAATGTCTGATGAAGCAATAAATATAAATTACATTAGCTTGCAGGGCATCAGCAGCCAAGCCACCCTAGCCGATGCATTCGATATACTAAAAGATAAAAGAAGTGGCGCGCTTTACGTTTATAACCTTTTAGATAATCAACAAATTATGGGGCTATTACGCTGGGATCAAATTCATCATATTTTAACCATTCGTAACAGCTTACTTTAAGCAATAAGGACTATTATGAGCGCATTATTGATTTATAAAACACTCCACATATTTTTTATGATTGCGTGGTTTGCCGGTATTTTTTACTTGCCTCGATTATTTGTATATCACGCAATGAGCGAAGAAAGATCATGTAACTCTATGCTTAAAGTTATGGAGCGCAGGTTACTTTATTTCGTAACCCCATTTGCTGTTTTAACGGCTGTATTTGGTGTGTTAACCATTGTTGAATATGGTCGTGATTGGTTTAAATACAGTATGTGGCTACATTACAAACTTGTACTGGTAATTATTTTATACCTATACCACGGCTACTGTTTTAAGTTATTAAGTGACTTTAAACATGACCGAAACACTAAAACAGACCGCTTTTACCGTATTTTTAATGAGCTCCCTGTTATTGCGCTGCTCATCATAGTGGCACTTGCGGTAATAAAACCTAATTTATAAGCGTTTCGGTGCATGTTAAACTGCGCTGCAATTTACAATACTTGCTATAACACGCGCGATTGCGTGCTCCATTTATGGATTATCGCGCCCATTTGATTGATTAGGAATTACCCCATGTTAAGTTTCCAAGGCGAACATATACTGTCTGTAAATCAGCTAGACAGAGACTGCATTGAACGTATTTTTGCAGTAGCTAAAAAAATGGAGCCTTATGCTAAAAAACAAAAGCAAACAACGGTGCTTAAAGGCGCTATTTTAGCTAATTTGTTTTTTGAACCAAGTACTCGCACGCGAGTTAGCTTTGGTACAGCCTTTAACTTACTAGGCGGTGGTGTACGTGAAACTACAGGTATGCAAAGCTCAGCGCTTGCAAAAGGTGAATCACTTTACGATACCGCGCGCGTTATTTCAGCTTACGCCGATGCTGTTGCTATGCGCCACCCTGATGCAGGCTCAGTAAGTGAATTTGCTGATGGCTGTACTGTGCCAGTTATTAATGGCGGCGACGGCCCAAATGAGCACCCGACTCAAGCATTACTTGATTTATTAACCATTGAGCGTGAATTACACCGTTTTGATCAAAATATTGATGGCATGCATATAGCGCTTGTGGGTGATTTAAAATATGGTCGCACAGTGCATTCTCTATCAAAGCTATTGTGCCATTATAAAAACGTAAAGTTTTCGATGGTCGCGCCTGATGGCCTACAAATGCCAACGAGCATTTTAGATGCCGTAGAAAATGCAGGACACAAAATTGAGCTAGTAAACAAGATGGAAGGTAATTTAGCAGCCGATATTGTCTACCAAACACGTATTCAAGAAGAGCGTTTTCCTTCACAAGAAGAAGCAAATAAATACCGTGGCGGTTTTAGAATTAGCCAATCTATTTACAGCGCTCATTGCAAACCTAACTCTGTATTAATGCATCCGTTACCACGCGATAGTCGCTTAGAAGCCAACGAGCTTGATAACGACTTAAACAGTAACGACAATTTAGCAATATTCCGCCAAGTACAAAATGGCGTATTAATTCGTATGGCACTGTTTGCTTTAACACTCGGCGTAGAAAATAAAGTCGATAAGTATGAAGTGGACGTACCTTGGTTTAGCCGCAAACGCGACAGCTAAACCCTCTTTAAGTGACAATTTATAGGATTTTTCATGACAATTAGCCAAGACTTATTTGAACGCGCTCAAGCCTCTATTCCAGGTGGCGTAAACTCGCCAGTTCGTGCTTTTAACGGTGTAGGCGGTACGCCGCTATTTATTACAAAAGCAGAAGGCGCGTTTACATTTGATGCCGACGGTAATCGTTACATTGATTATGTTGGCTCTTGGGGGCCTATGATCATGGGCCATAACCACCCTGCAATTAAACAAGCCGTGCACGAAGCAGTAGAAAATGGCCTTAGCTATGGCGCGCCAACTGAAGCCGAAATACTAATGGCTGAAAAAGTAAAAGAGCTGGTTCCATCAATCGAAAAAGTACGCATGGTTAGCTCAGGCACTGAAGCAACAATGAGTGCAATTCGTTTAGCGCGTGGCTTTACCGGCCGCGATAAAATATTAAAATTTGAAGGTTGTTACCACGGCCATGCTGACTCGTTATTAGTTAAGGCAGGCTCTGGTGCACTAACAATGGGCGTACCTAATTCTCCTGGTATTCCTGAGGACTTTGCTAAGCATACACTTACTGTATCGTTTAATAACCTAGATGAAGTAAAAGCTATTTTTGCAAAATACGCTGACGAAATTGCCTGTATTATTGTAGAGCCAGTAGCCGGTAACATGAACTGCATTCCACCAGTACCTGGCTTTTTAGAAGGTTTGCGTGATGTGTGTGACGAATATAAATCAGTACTTATTTTTGATGAAGTAATGACGGGTTTTCGTGTTGCACTTGGCGGCGCTCAAGCGTATTACAACATTAAACCAGACCTTACGTGTTTAGGTAAAGTCATTGGCGGCGGCATGCCTGTTGGCGCATTTGGTGGTAAAACCGAAATAATGGATTACATTGCGCCTGTGGGCCCTGTTTACCAAGCGGGTACTCTTTCTGGTAACCCTATTGCGATGGCTGCAGGTTTAAAATCACTTGAGCTATTATGTGAGCCAGGTCTACACGATAAGTTAGAAGCAACGTCTAAAGCAATTTGTGAAGGCTTTGAAGCTGGCGCTAAAAAAGCAGGCATTGCATTAACAACTAATTATGCTGGCGGCATGTATGGATTCTTTTTTACTGATGCTGAAAAAGTAACAACCTACAAACAAGCAACTGAGTGTGACCTAGAGCGCTTCAAACGTTTTTTCCACCTGATGCTTGAAGAAGGTGTGTACCTTGCTCCATCAGCATTTGAAGCTGGCTTTGTATGTGCTGCACATACTGAGCAAGAAGTAAAAGAAACAATAGCAGCAGCAGAACGCTCGTTTGCTAAACTTTAAGTTAAAATTACTTTTTATATTTTATAAGCGCTTGTTTTTACAGTGTGTAATTAAGACTAAAGATTGAAAAAAGCCCGAAAGGGCTTTTTTTATTTGTAAAGTACTATAAATGAATGATAATTAAGCATAACAAGGTCTATTCACCTTTACCCTAATTACAAAAATACAAGAGAGCCTTATGTCAGGATTACGCCAATTTTCTTTTCCCGCTATCCAGCTAATGGCAAATTTAAAATACAAAACTAAAATCAGCTTAATGTTTGGAATTTTACTCGTTCCTCTTGCACTTAGTTTGTTTTTTTTAGTCTCATTATTAAGTGAAAGTATCGCTGTTTCAAAAATGCAGCAACAAGGTTTAAAAGGCTACAGGTCAATACTCTCAAATCAAATGCAGGGGGAAGCAAATCAAAATATAAAAATTGCTCGCTCACTCGGTTTTGATATAAAAGACGATCAAGCAAATGATGTACTTGAACTTGTTTCTATTCAGTCTAACTTAGCATTAGATAGCCAGTTAGCCAGTGCTTACGTAAACCGCTCTTTAGTCACGCCAATTCCTGCACTTATAATGCAAATAAACTCGACAGCGCAAAGCGCAAACACTGTTTTGGCAAGTAATCGTTTTACGCCAGATACGTTTATAGCACTTTCAAATTTTAGTAAGTCACTTCCTTTATATGAAAAACAACTCGATAAAATACTCAATGTAGCCACCAATGCTGACAAATCAGTAAATAAAGCGCTCATGCCTTCGTTAAATAATTTACACAGTGCTGTTGGTGCATTTAAAAAAGCGATAGATGAAAAACTACTTGAGCCAGACGATATTTTGTTAACTCAATCAGAATTTACTAAACTAACAAACAATGTTCACAGCAGTATTAATCAACTTGTTAGTAAGAGTATTCCAACGCTTGAGAGCCTTATTGAAGCAAAACTGCAAACTCAACAGTGGACTCGAAATCTTGTTTTAGCCGCTTCATTGATTAGTTTGTTATTTGCATTTTATTTAATGATTGGTTTTTATTTTGCAGTTGTTGATACTATTAATCGCTTTGCTGATGCCGCTAACAGAGCCGCAAATGGCGACTTAAATGCCACTATAGATTCGAGTACTAATGATGAAATGGGAATTATTGCATCGCGCTACAATGCATTACTTAATGCATTTTCACATTTATTATTTGATGTTAAAGCAAGTACAGAAGAGCTATGCGGCGCAACTAAATCGCTATCACATGCGAGTAGCCAAACAAGCAATGATGTTTCAAAACAGCAAATTCGAGTAAATGCCATTTATAATGCACTCAGCGAAATGGCTCAAAACGCACTTGCTGTTGAAGAGTCAGCGCATCAAGCAACGCTTACTGCGCAAGATGCTGCTGCGCATGTAAAGCAAGGTTCAGACAATACAATGGAGCTTGCTAAATATATGCAAGATCTACAAATTGAATTTGCAGAGAGCCAACAAGCGCTCGATAAGCTAGCACAAGATAGCCAAGAAATTAGCAAAGTAAGTAAAGGTATTAGTGAGATAGCCGATCAGACAAACTTGCTTGCACTAAATGCCGCTATTGAAGCTGCACGAGCTGGCGAGCATGGTCGAGGCTTTGCCGTTGTAGCTGATGAAGTAAGAACTCTTGCTCAGCGTACACAAACACAAACACAAGAAATTCACCAAATTATTAGCTCCTTACAACAAGCATCTGACGACACTCAGCAAAAAATGCGTTCAAGTGTTGAAAAAATGGAGCAATCGGTAAAAGCAGCCAATCAAACCAATGAAGTATTGCAAAGCGCAGAGCAAAGTATGGGCGACATTAAACATCAAGGTGAAGTTATTGCAGAGCGTGTTAAACAGCAGTCAAATGCGACAACACAAGCATTGAATGATTCGCAAGAGGTGAGTAATTTAGCAGATCAAACGCTAACATCAGCTCAATCAACGCTGCAAGATGCACAGCAGCTAAGTCGCTTATCTAATGATTTAACCAAATCAATGCAGTTTTTTAAATCTTAAGCGTTAACTACAACTCACAAAAAAGCCGCTAAATAAGCGGCTTCGTTGTTTAAAGTAGTCTTAGATTAACGAATACATTGTGGTCTTGGCTCAAACTCACTCGCTCTAAGTGGTAGCTGAATCACCTTGCCACATCCTGGTGGTGCCTGCTTACCCGTTTGCTCATTTACAAATGCCCAGCGTATTGATGGCGGACGCGTATCGGCTATTGCTTGTGGATTAAGTGGCTTTAAGTAGCGAATATATGCTTCTAATGCACCTACGCTGCCCGTTAAACCCGTGCTTTTGTTGTCGTCTCGACCAAGCCAAGCTACCGTCACTGTATTTTGATCAAAGCCTGCAAACCAACTATCACGTAAATCGTTACTAGTGCCAGTTTTGCCTGCAAGTTGGATTGATGGGAAGTGTAAATTTAAGCGTTTAGCAGTGCCGTCTTTCGTTACGCGTTTCATCGCGTATTTAGTCATATACATTGCAGATTTATCAAAACGAGGCTCTGCATTTACTTTATGCTTATAAAGTACTTTACCAACCGAGTCAGTTAATGCCGAAATTGCAGTGAGCTTTTTATATTCGCCATCTGCAGCAATTGTCGTATAAAGCTGAGCAACTTCAAAACTCGACATTTCAACAGCCCCTAAAAGCAACGATGGGTATTCGTTTATCGCCCCTTTAGCGCCTAATCCTTTTAGTGTTTTCGCGACTTTATCAACACCTACATCGAGGCCTAAATTAACCGCTGGAATATTAATACTGTTACTAAATGCTTTATAAAGAGGGATTGCTCCACGGTATTTATGATCAAAATTTTCTGGTTGCCACACTTTTCCCTGCTCATTTGTAACCTGTACTGGCGAGTCATCAAGCAAAGTAGCTAAATTATAATGTGGTAATTGCAATGCGGTTAAATACACAGCAGGTTTTACCAGCGAGCCAATATTACGTTTTGTATCTAAAACACGATTAAACCCTGAATAACGAACATCGCGCCCTGCAACAAGTGCAGATACACCGCCCTTTTCTACATTAACAGAGATCATGGCTGCTTCTAGTTTTTCGGTTCTAGGACGATTTTCCAGGTACGGTAAGCTCTTTTCAATAGACTCTTCCATTGCTGTTTGCTTTTGCAAATCAAAATAAGTAAATACTCTTACACCTGCATCAAGTGTTTGCTGATCTGGCAATAATTCATTTAATTCTCTGTTTACTAACTCTAAATAGCCTGGATATGATTTTTGTAAACTCGCTTTCATTGGCGCAATATCAATTGGGCGATTAAGCGATGCACGGTACTCTTTTGTGCTAAGTAGCTTGTTTTCAACCATAAGGCGAAGCACTAAGTCTCGGCGCTCCATTGTGCGCTCTTTATAGCGACGTGGGTTGTAATAAGATGGACCTTTAACCATTGCCACCAGCAAAGCAATTTGATCGTACTCAAGCTCATCTACCGGCTTTGAAAAGTAAAAGTCAGCAGCAAGCCCCATACCGTGCACACCTTGGTTGTATGACTGCCCTAGGTATACTTCATTTAAGTAAGCTTCTAATATCTGATCTTTTGAATAACGATAATCTAAAATAAGGGCAATAAAGGCCTCATTTATTTTTCGTACTAAAGAGCGCTCACGTGTTAGGTAAATATTTTTAGCTAACTGCTGAGTAAGCGTACTACCACCTTGAACGGTGCGCCCCGCTTTAATATTAGAATAAAGCGCGCGTAAAATAGAAAACACTGATACACCATGATGTTCGTAAAAATCACGGTCTTCAACCACCAATAGCGTATCTTTTAGCATTGCTGGAAACTTATCTAGTGGTACAAATTCTCTATCTTGTTTAGAGTCATTACCAATACGCGCTATTTGCACAGGCTCTAGACGGGCAGAGTTTAAACGTCTGCCAAATTTATCTTTAATGGTCGCAACTTTTTGCCCTGCAAAGCGAAGTTCAATAATATGTGATTCTTCAAGGCCATCATAAAATTCAAAATCACGACGATCAATCTTGATGCTATCTGCTGTTTTAACAAACTGTCCTGTGCGGCTTAATCTATTAACCGATGAATAATTTAAACGCTCTAGCTCAAACACTACTTCCTGGCTTGATAAAAATTGCCCCGGATAAAACTCCATAGAACGAGCATACACTTGCGCTGGAAGTTGCCATTTATTACCTTCAAATATACGCGTTGTTTTTGAATCTAAATAAATGAAATACATTGCCATTGCAATAAAAACAGCCAAGCTTAGTTTCCAAAACACTGACCATGTTTTTCTCATAAAAGAGCGTTTAACAGTGGTTTCCACTGTTTTTTTACTGCCCTTTGAGGTGCCTTTTTTTGTCTTGCTTGACGATTTACTTGCACGTTTAACTGCAGGTTTACTGGTAGGTGTTTTTTTATTGTCAGCCATTTAAGTGTAATTTATTCCAAGGGTTATTCACGAGTGTGAGCTTAGCATATTGGATATATCCTAACATCCGAAAAGTTAACCCCCCCTGAAACAAAAAAAGCCCTACCGAAGTAGGGCTTTGTGTAAACACACTATTATTTAAATAAACTATTAGCTATTTCGAACAGAAACAAACTCTGGGTAGGCTTCAATACCACAATCGTGTTGATCCATACCGTTTAGTTCTTCTTCTTCGGTTACTCGTATACCCATTGTTTTGTTAAGCACAGTCCAAACAATAAATGATGCTGCAAATACAAAGGCAAGAATACATACTAGACCAATTAACTGATTAACAAAGCTTGCGTCGCCATTTGTTAGCGGTACTAACATAATACCTAATGCGCCACACGTACCGTGAACAGAGATAGCACCCACTGGATCGTCAATCTTAACTTTATCAAGTGCTATGATACTAAATATAACAAGTGCACCACCAAGTAGACCAAGTAGACATGCCATTAATGGTGATGGTGATAAAGGGTCTGCTGTAATAACAACTAAGCCAGCTAACGCACCATTTAATACCATGGTTAAATCTGATTTACCCCAAAGCACTTTGCACACAAACAGTGCTGCAATAGCACCCATTGCAGCGGCAGCATTAGTATTAAGTAATATTTGGCCTACTGCAGTTGCGTTTTCTTTATCAGAAAGTAGTAATTGAGAACCACCGTTAAAGCCAAACCAACCCATCCATAAAATAAATGTACCTAGTGTAGCAAGTGGTAAGTTTGAACCTGGAATCGGGTATATTTCACCGTTCTTACCGTATTTACCTTTACGAGCACCTAGAATTAACACACCTGCTAATGCAGCTGCTGCGCCTGCGCCATGTACAATTGCAGAACCTGCAAAATCAACAAAGCCCATTTCAGATAAGAAACCACCACCCCATGTCCAGTAACCTTCAATAGGGTAGATAAAACCAGTTAGTACTACAGCAAAACCTAGGAAAGCCCACAGTTTCATACGCTCAGCAACCGCACCCGATACAATCGACATAGCGGTTGCAACAAATACTACTTGGAAGAAAAAGTCAGATTCTAAAGAATGGTCAGCATCGGCAGCTTGCGTACCAATTAAAGCGCCTATTGAAGGAATGAAACCACCTTCGGCATTGTCTACATACATAATGTTGTAGCCAACTAATAAAAACATCGTACATGCAATTGAATATAGCGCGACATTTTTAGTTAAAATTTCAGCTGTGTTTTTAGAGCGAACTAAGCCCGCCTCTAACATGGCAAAACCTGCTGCCATCCACATTACTAATATACCTGATATTAAAAAATAGAAGGTATCGAGTGAAAACTTTAGTTCTATTATTGTATTTTCCATGAGACCCCCCTTAAATTGCTTCTTCGTCAAGTTCGCCAGTACGGATACGAACAATTTGATCCAAGTCGTACACGAAAATTTTACCGTCACCAATTTTACCTGTTGATGCAATTTTAGTGATTGCTTCAACAACGCGTTGACAATTTTCAGTACGAGTTGCAATTTCAAGTTTGATCTTAGGAATAAAATCTACTTGGTATTCTGCACCACGATATAACTCAGTATGACCTCGTTGACGTCCAAAACCTTTAACATCAACTACTGTCATCCCCTCAATTCCTAAATCAGCGAGTGCTTCACGCACGTCGTCTAATTTAAATGGTTTTATGATTGCACTAATCATTTTCATAGCGGCCCCCTCGGACTCTTTATTGTTATCTTATTGGGTTAAACAATCCAACCTTTGTGCCACTATTTTTATATTTTTAAAAACAACAAGTTAATACAAAATACAAACTCAAGATCAAAAAAAACGCACCAATTTGGTGCGTTAATTTAACAAGTCAGCTACATTGGTGCGTGATATATCTCTATATATTTATCGCGTACCTAGCTTTATTAAGAAAGGTTATACCACGCAGTTTCTGCCTTGGCTTTTAGCTTGATATAATGCTTTGTCAGCAACACGCATTGCCTGCGTTAAACTAGTGTCTTGAAAGTCAGCTAAGCCTATACTTGTGGTAATTTTAATCGATTTATCGCTAATAGAAAAATCGTAACTAGCCATCTTTTTCCTGAATGCTTCAAAGTATTCGCGACCGCGTTCTAACTCTATTTCAGGTAATATTATGGCAAACTCTTCTCCACCAACGCGTGCAACCGTAAAGTTTGAAAATGTAGATCGTATTAATGAACCAACCTGCTTTAAGGCCTGGTCGCCGCCTTCATGGCCGAACGTATCATTAATATTTTTGAAAAAATCGATATCAAGCAATGCAAGAGTATTTTTCTGATTTTTACCTTTAAGAAGCTTTTCTGCATATTGATAAAAATAGCGTCGGTTATGAAGCCCTGTTAAATGATCCCTATGTGCGCTTTCTTTAATATCTGAAATTAACGACAGCTGCTCCATTGTTTGAAGTACACGACAATGAAACTCCTCATTCATAAATGGCTTTGTTAAAAAGTCATTGGCGCCGTATTTAATAAACCGCGCTGATAGGCCATGCTTTCCCGCGCCCGACAAGCCAATAATTGCTAAGTCGTCTCGGCCTCTAAAATTACGTACCGCTTTGACAAGTTCAAAGCCATCCATAGAGGGCATAGCATAATCGGTCATAAGTAGCTTTATATCAGGATTAGCTTTTAATATTTCGAGTGCTTGTTGTCCATCGTGGGCATCTGTTACATCAAACAATTGCTTTTCTAGCATTTGCTTCATTAACGAGCGACTTAGTAACGAGTCATCTGCTATTAGTGCTTTACAGCCTTGATTTCTGAGTAATTGCGCAACGAGCTTAACGGCATAATGGTAAGAATCGCGATTATCTTTAATAACATAATCAACTACGCCCAATTCAAGCATTTGTTGGCGCTTGTACTCATCTATTTTTGAGGTTAAAACAACCGTAGGAATTTTTTTAGATAAAGTATATTTTGCAACTTCACCGTGCGGAGCATCTGGCAAAGTTAAATCAACTAACGCAAGCGTATAATCGTACTTTTCTACATAAGTCGCGCATTCTGCTAAAGACCAAGCAAAATCAATTGCTACATCAAGGTATTGTGCAGTTAAGTGGCGAAGCACCTGCTGCACTACTTTACTGTCTTCAACCACTAATACTCTTTGCATAAAGCTTCTCTTTACCTTTAATTAATTTTGTAACAAAACGACAAATACAATGCTATTACTGCAATAGCATTAGTCATAAACATCCGGTGTAGAGTGCACTTATGTGCTTGAAAGCGTAATCCATTAGATTTTTTTGGTGATAGCTTGTATATAAAACCAATACAAGTAGGCTCGCAATATACCTGAATTCTGTGATTAACTAAATAAAGAAACCCAACCCAAAATAACTATAGAAGTGATTAATACGAATCTACAAGTGTATTAATCACTTACTTAACTAGTATTATCGGCCACTAGTCTCAATACTTTTGTTATTTAACTCATTAATGTCTTTAATGGTGTATCAACAATAATAAGGACACCTAATGAAGCTTAGTCGTATTATCAGTTTACCGATAACCGTTATTGCATTAATAATCAGTACAAGCACGCTTGCCGATAACCAACGTCGTATTGATGTAGACAGCAAAGTTGTTACTCAACATAAAGCTAAAATCAACGGTCAACGCTTTAATTACACCGTTGCCACAGGCACACAACCTGTATGGGATGATAAAGGCGATGCGGTTGCGACATTGCAATACACCTACTACACACGCGACAAAGTTGACGACAGGACAACTCGCCCATTACTTATTTCATTTAATGGTGGGCCAGGCTCGGCTTCTGTATGGATGCACCTTGCTTATACTGGTCCTCGCGTATTAAAAATTGATGACGAAGGCTATCCAATTCAACCTTATGGCGTAAAAGACAACCTATATTCTGTACTTGATATTGCCGATATTGTTTACGTAAACCCTGTAAATACAGGCTACTCTCGCGTACTTGAAAACGAAAAAGGCGAACTTCCTTCTAAAGCAAAACAAAAAGAGCTATTTTTTGGTGTTAATGCCGATATTAAATACCTTGCTGAGTGGTTAAATACTTTTGTAAATAGAGCTGAGCGCTGGCGATCGCCTAAATTTTTAATTGGTGAAAGCTACGGTACAACACGTGTATCGGGTCTTGCTCATGAGCTTCAAAATAGTCAATGGATGTACATAAACGGTGTTGTTCTCGTATCACCTACTGATATTGGTATTAAGCGCGACGGCCCGATTAAAGCCGCTAACCGCCTACCTTACTTTGCAGCGACTGCTTGGTATCACAAAGCACTTAAAGCCGATTTACAAGCTAAAGATCTAGATGAGTTATTACCTGAAGTTGAAGAGTTTACTGTAAACGAGTTAATCCCAGCGCTTGTTAAGGGTGGCCTTATTAATGCTGAAGAAAAACGTCGAATTATTACAAAAATGGCACACTACGCAGGCTTATCAGAAAAGTTTGTTGAACAAAATAACTTGGATATTCCAACTCAATTTTTCTGGAAAGAGCTACTACGTGAACGTGGTCAAACGGTGGGTCGCTTAGATTCTCGTTATTTAGGAATAGATAAACGAGGCGCAGGTGAATCCCCAGACTACTGGGCTGAACTTACCTCTTGGTTACACTCTTTCACTCCTGCAATTAATCACTACTTACGTGAAGAGCTAAACTATAAAACAGATGTAAAATATAATTTATTTGGTAATGTTCACCCATGGGATAGAACCGGTAATAATACGGGCGAAAATCTACGTTTAGCAATGGCGCAAAACCCTTACTTAAACGTGATGATTCAATCAGGATACTTTGATGGTGCAACCAATTACTTTGACGCTAAATATACGTTATGGCAATTAGACCCAAGCGGTAAAATGAAAGACCGTTTGAGCTTTAAAGGCTACAGAAGTGGGCATATGATGTACCTTCGCCACGCTGACTTAGAAAGCTCTAATAACGATTTACGTGACTTTATACAGGACGCTTTACCTAAGAAAGGGGAAGCGGCTAAATACTAAAATATTTTAAACATAAAATGGCTCTTTATGAGCCATTTTTTATGTGCGTTTTTCATATCGTAAACAATAGCTTTTAAGTTGCGTTACTACATCGTTGAAGCAGGTCTCGAGACTTTGCATTTCATTGTTATCAATAGATTCATTTTCTGCATACGTTTCGATCTGCTGGCATATATCAGCCAGTTTAATAGCCCCTACCGATTTTGACGACGACTTTAAGGCATGGGCCTGAAAAGCCAAATCAACATAATTTTTACTCTTAGCATACGCATTAGCTAATTTAATTTGCTCCCCTGCCGTTTGTAAAAACGCATTAAACACCATGCAGTGCACAGTAGGATCATCACCAAGCATTGCTTTTAATAACGTGATATCTAGTTGATCAAAACTATCTGAAGCTATATTTTCACTATCAGATTTATCTGAACATGTACTAACCATTGTTTGAGAGTGTTCCATCAACAGCGATTTTAATTTAACAAGCTCAATGGGCTTGGTTAAAAAGCCGTTCATTCCACAATCATAACAATTATCTATATTGTTTTTGGTAATGTTGGCCGTAATTGCAATTATAATAAGTTTATCAAAATGAGTGTTTTCGCGTATTTTTTTGGCTAACCCTAACCCATCGAGTAAAGGCATTTGAATGTCGGTTAACAAAATATCAAAATGGTTACTTTGCAGAGTTTCCCAGGCTTGTTCCCCATTACTTACAAAAGTAGAGCACACTCCAAGCATGGTTAATTGCTGTTTTAATACTTGCTGATTTGTAACCTGATCTTCTGCCACTAAAACCTCAAGCGTAGGAAGAGTTACTGTATCTAAGCTTTGCAGTATTATTTGAGGTACTTGCACTTGTGCTGGCAAGTCAGTTTGATCAAAGCTGTTAAAGTTTAGTGTAAAACAAGAACCTTTGTGCTGCTCACTTTGCGCGCTTAAAGAACCCTGCATACGCTCTACCAGCTGCTTAGTTATCACTAAACCAATACCCGTACCGTTCACTTTACTGGTTTCAGCTCCTAAACGGTCAAAAGGTTTAAATAAGCGAGAAATGTCATCAGGATCAAATCCACATCCGGTGTCTATTACATCTATTTCGCATTGTTTATTACTTAACACGCGGCAATTTATATTAATGCTGCCATTTGGCTTGTTGTATTTAATCGCATTTGAAAGCAAGTTAAGCATCACTTGTTTAAAGCGGCGCTGATCAATGTAAATACTCAACCCTTCTAAGGACTCGAAACCTTGGGTATGCAGTGTTATTGATTGCCCTTTAACAAGCTCAGTGACGAGCTCTACTGACTCCTCTAATATGCTTTTAATAGGCACATAAGAAAAACTAAACTGCATATTACCCGACTCAATAGCCGTTAAATCAAGTACATCGTCTATAAGTAATAGTAAATGTTCTCCAGCTTGATAAATGCTTTTCGCGTTTTCTTTTTGTACTTTATTAGCACTTTCATCATATCCATACAGTTGGGCTAAGCCTAAAATTGCATTTAACGGGGTTCTTAATTCGTGGCTCATACTGGCCATAAAATCTGACTTTGCTTTACTTGCTGACTCAGCTTGAATTCGTAATACATTTAATTTTTGATGGTTATTAGCAACCTCATCAACCATGTTATTAAATGCACTTATTACACTGCCTACTTCATTTTGTTGTTGTTTATCTATATGGCAATCAAAGTCACCTTTGGCTAAACGTGAAAACCCCCGTTTTAACGTCCTCAAAGGCGATGTAACCCTGTAATCCACCAGCCAAGCTAAACCTATAAAAACGATAACTAAAATAATAAATTGTATATATATTAAGGTGTAATGAAGTTTTGAAGATTCGTTTATTTCATTCGTAAAATTAACAACCAAGCTAATATTAGCCAGCGGTTTATCTAAAAACACCACCTGCTGAGATAACAACATGTCGCCGTTTTCATTTGCTCCAACCCAGTTTTCAAGCGGGTATAATTGGTTATTTGAATCCACATCAACAATTTTAATACTTTTCCAATTAGGGCGAGTTTGGAGTTGGCTGTCTATTTCTTCATACAGCTCTGCATACTGCCTAGTTAACAACGGAGTCGTTATAGAAGTCGATAACTGCGCTAAAGAACGCTGAGCAGCCTTTGAAAGCCCATCGTTTACCCAACGCGCTTGCTCAGGTAAGGCGTAAAACATAAAAAGACAGGCCATAAGCAAGCCACAAAGCAATACAACAATAAAGCTTTGCGCCCTTAGACTACGAAACCCTCTAATTTTCAACATAAAATGAGCGCAAGCCCCACTGAGTTAACTGCTGATACTCTGCTAAAGTTGCAATACTAGGTTTAATAATTGGGATACCTGCAAGTAAATGTTTATGCTCTGCGCTTTGGCCAATATCTAAAATAGCTTGTTGCACTTTTAACTGTATTGTAGGGTCAACCCTTGGGTGGGCTACAATTGGATGGCGACTAATTTCACGCGTTTTATAAAGAATTTTAAGCTTATTTTGCAAGCTTTCTGGTTGTTGTTTAAATGTGCCCATTACACCACCGCCCGCCATTGTTGAATGCAGTGCTACATTTAAATATACCGAAGGGTGGGTTTGAACATATACAGGCTTTATTGTTAGCCCATATAACAATGCTAAGTCGGCTCTCATTAATAATGACGCACCTAATGCATTAGGTGCAGGGAATGCTATTTCGGCGCCCTCTAGTTGGCTTAAATTATCAATATTACTGTCTTTGTTTACGAGCAAAATACCTTGCAGCTTTCGCCCTGCATCTTTTATTAGTGGCAAATATCCCTGCTTTTCATATGCTACAACACTGTGCCATGGATTCATGTATGCAAAGTCGTAGTCGCCATTAGCAAAGGCTTTTTCAAATACCGGAATAGACTCAACTGTAATTAGCTTTATTGATACCCCTGTTTGCTTACTTACTTGCTTTAACAAAGGTTGCCAAATAGCATTTAGCTTTTGCGGCTCATATTGCGGCACTACACCAAAAGTATATTCTTGAGCCAATAAGAGTGAGCTGTGCATCAAACATAATATAGCCACTAAATACTTCATCAATTCTCCAAATAATAGCGTGTCATTATTGCTTAAGCGTAGTTAAAGACTACCCAACACACCATAAAATTATTATATATTCGATATTTAGCACTGACCTACTTTGATTACAGGTAGTTTTGGAGTGTATTTTTATGTGTGAGCATATGATGTAAATTAATAAAGATGTCGTAAGTACTTTTTAGGCCGGCTTTATTGATTAGCCAAGTAGGGATTGATCCATGAGGCAAAGCTGGTTGGTATTTCGCTCATCTGCGCTTTTACTTCAAAAATATTATCACTGTGGCTTTGATAATACACACTTACGCCATTTTTGTTTTTATACAAATGCCATGTTGGCTCAGCGTAAGTGTTAAAAATAACGAGTTAAAAAATAACGGATAAGCACTTTTGTAACTGAATTTCATTACAAAAGTGCATCATTTATTTTTGCCAGTAAGGTTCTATGTCAAATGAAGCAAGGCGACTTTGCTCCATCGCACTAACCAAATATTCAGACTTTTGTTCAAGCCATGACTGGATTTTAGCAAGCTGTTCGTCTTCTTGCCCAGCACATAACTGCTTTAAATACTCAAGCGTACTTAACTCATAAATACCATGAGAAATATCAAGCCAAGGCAATCTAAACTCTAGGCGTTCTTCTTTATCAAATAACGATCCTAAGCAGTTACCGCTCAGTAAACTATTTTCAAGTTGAGTGCGCAGGTTTAAATACGAAGCGACATCGAGTGTTTGTTCTTTAGGCAGTAATTCGTGCAGATTTTTCCAGTCTTTATTAAAAAGCCGACTCGCAATAGACGACACGTTTTGCTCAGCCGCTTGAAGCTCTATTTGCCCCCAATCTTTACGCCACTGTTTATCAATTAACCACGTAGTTAACGACAGTAATAAACGATTATAACGCGCGCTATGAAACAGTGCATTTATATCGTCAATGCTCGGCTGTAACTCTTTTAAATCACCAATGACTTGAGTAAGTGCTGGAGCAGCATTAATTTTTTTATAAAAAGCATGGCGTTTAGACGTGTACGTTTTTAATTGAATCGCGTTTTCTACCCACGCTAATTCGCTTAATAACCATTTAAGCTCTGTACGTAAATGTTCTGTACTTTCTTTGGATACTATATCGTCGTACAGCCAAAAAGTATGGCGTATTAGGCTAATGCCGTCAGTTACGCGTTTAAGCGTTTTTAAACTTGGCTTATCGAAATAGCATTGCTCATGCTTTTGCACAAAGCGAATACCAAAGTTCATGGCTTCAACTAAAGCACGCTCTTGGGTAGTCGACTTTGGTAATTGAACAAAACCAATAGATTTGCTTGGTGTTAAAGGTTTTTCATCTGCAAGGCGATAACCACGCGCGGCCTTAGAGTATAATCCTAAACGGATACAGTTCTGGCTAACCAGTACATCTGCAAACGCAAACAACTCATTACGACTGCCCTCAACAAGCTCAATTTCAAGCTCGCTAATAATTTCAATTTTACCCGAAGCCGCAATTTCACCTTTATCGAGTACAACTTCAATTTTAGCGCCACTTTCGGTTTCAATTAACCAAGTACGACGAATAAAGTTAGTACTAAATATTGGATACAAGTTTTTTGAGATTGCGCTTATTTGCATGCCATGAGGCCAAATATCAGCATCAAACGCCATTAAATTAGGGCGACTTGATTCAATTGGTAAATTGTACTCTGGACGTTGGTGTAAACCACCTACAACTTCACCGGCAAGCTTTATAGTTTGCTCGCATTCGCTGTCAGAACAGCGAGTTCTAAAACCTATGTCAAGCGCTCTAAGCTCTCGGCTTGGCGTGTCGTAGTATGCATTTTGTAAGCTGCGTGACGGTTTATTCTTCACCGTTTTTGCAAATTGAGTAATTAACGAGGGGATCAGTGGAATAACGGCATCTGATACCAAAAATTTCAGTTCTATCTCAGTATCCATTCGGTTTGCGGATTACCTTTAAAATAAATAAGTGCTCAAAATAAACAAAGCACACTAACAATGCAAATTTTTTAGCCTTATTTTAGTGCCTGTTGACCTTTGTGGATTAAAATTCGTTCTATCTAGAGGCAATTTAATCGCGGGGCGAGGTTTGTAACCTAGTGGGCTAGGTAACTGCTACTGGGTTACAATATCAGTCTTGCTATTGAGCTATTTAATCCATACTATCTAACTACTTATGTGAAATGAAAATCACGTTCATAACGGACGCAGTTAGATCAACAAGGTAGATAAATGCTAAAACATTGTTTATTAGGGCTACTTTTAACAGCCACCACATTTATGAGTTATGCAGAAGAAGCAAAACCTGCAAATTCAACTAATGCAAACACCGCTTATATTATCGATAATTTATATACTTTTATGCGCTCTGGTGCGAGTAAGAATTATCGACTACTCGGCTCTGTAGATGCTGGAACAAAGTTAACCTTGTTATCTGCTGAAGAAAACGGCTTTATTAAAATTAAAGATGATAAAGACCGCGAAGGTTGGATAGAAACTAAGTTTGTTACCAAAACGGCAGGCTTACACCAACAGTACAAAACACTAAGTAGCGAAATGAGCACTATGCAAGAAAACCTGCGCCAAGCTCAAATAGAACTTCCGCAGCTACAAGAGCAAAACCAAACTTTAACTGATCAAAACCTGCAGTTATCGGCCCAAATTACTAAGCTTAAAACGACACTAGAACAAGAGCGCACCCAAAAAGAAGCTGCTAGCTCAAAAGAGAAACGTCAGCTACTTACTTACGGTGGTGCTATTGCGTTTTTAGGCCTGTTTTTAGGTATTATATTAACGATAGTGTTGTCGCGTCGTAAGCGCTACGAAGGCTGGGCATAATCCTCCTTTCTATTGAATACAAAAAAGCCGCTTTATAGCGGCTTTTTATTTTCTGTATTTTCATGCAGTTCGAGTTTTGGTGCACTCATACCTTTGAGTAACCGACCAAATATATCAGCACCGGTAATAATGCGCTTCACATCACTCCACACTAACACCACATCGTGATCAATGGCCCCATCAAACGATTTATCTAAAGAATGACTAGCCCGTATTTTTAAAATAACTTCACTCAGGCGCATCGCTTCATCAGCAACAATAATAGGTCTGTGACAATAATGATAAGGGTCGAACGTATCTGGTTCAAACAAGGCTGAACGTAAAAAGCCGTCAGCATCTACCACTAATAAAGGCCAACCGTCTTCATTGGTAATGATCACCCAGTTATAACCTGACTTATGTAGTTTTCGTAAAAACTCATTATCAGTCGTTAATGTAAGGTCTGGGAAAATAGGCAAATCAAGCTTAGTAGGCAAAGCAATAATAGAGTCTGGATCAATTACCTCACCCTCTTTGGTTACGCTTATTTCATCTAAGCTAAAAAAGTTAAGCGCGCCTATTCCCTCAACGTGCTGAACATCAGCCTCTTCTGCTTCTATGTGTTTGCGAATAATACCTCTGAGCTCACTTTCAGCAAAGTACGTAATCCCCTCTTTACCTAACCATGCATCGAGAATTAAAGCCGTTGGCTTAGCAACTATATAAAACAGAATCTGATAAAACTTAATTAACGGCGAAAGTAGGCTCGCCATTTTTAGCGCATTACGCGAAAAATAAGCCTGCGGTGTTATTTCACCAATAATAGTAATTGCGATAGTTGAGAATAAAAACGAACTTGCGCCCATTAATACCGAATCAGAAAGTAGTGTAAGTAGTACGTTAATACCTACGTTGCCCCACAAAATAGTCGATAATAAAAAGTTAGAGTCGTTTCGAAGGGCCATCACTTTTATGGCCGCCTCGTTCCCTTTTGCACTTTCCATTTCGAGCTGAAGCCTACTTAGTGAAAAAAACGCTAAGTTTAAGCCCGAAAATATTGCCGATTGTGAAATACACAAAGCAATTGCACACCAAATCATGACTTCAAAGGTCATTGTATTTTCCTGTTAGTAATACCAATTCACTTAATTAAGCGAATTGGTATAAGGCTTATAAAAGCAATAAACTGCCTAAACCTAAAAAGGTAACAAACCCAACAATATCGGTAACGGTAGTTAAAATTACCGAACCAGATAACGCAGGATCAATTTTCATTTTGTCTAAAATAGACGGAATAACAACACCTGCTAGTGACGCGGCCACTAAATTCAATAATATGGCTACCGTAATCGTAATACTGAGCATTAAATCGTTAAACCATAAGAAGGTAAGCAGGCCTATTACAAACGCCCATACCAAGCCATTTACAGCGCCAACACGCAGCTCTTTTTTAAGCAACGCATTACGGTTTGAATCTGTAACCTGTCCGAGCGCTAAACCACGTACAATAACGGTTAATGTTTGACTACCTGCGATCCCGCCCATAGAAGCAACCACTGGCATTAATACAGCTAGTGCTACAACCTGTTCTATAGTTGCGCCAAATAAACCGATGAACCAAGACGCTAAAAAGGCAGTAGCTAAGTTAATACCTAACCATATACCACGGTTTTTAGCACTTTTTCGCACACTTGCGAACAGGTCTTCGTCTTCACGTAAACCACCGGCTTTAGCGGCAGCTTCATCAGCAATTTCTTGGCGTAATTCATACGCTGAGGCAATGGTTAATCGCCCAAGTAATTTGTTATCAGCATTAACCACTGGCAGTGCCATTTTTTCACTGTGAATCACCACCTCTGCCGCTTCATATAAATCATCATCAGCATGGAGCGATGAAAAGTCATGATTTGCCAATGTCATTAAGTTATCGGTGTCGCTGGCTTTTATTAAATCATTTACCGCAACCTCACCTATTAAACTACCCTTGCGGCTTACTAAATAAATAACTTCACTGTATTGCGGTAAACCTTTATGTAGCAATTTTTTAGCACCACCGGCTGTTAGCTTCTCCGATACTTTTAAAAAGTCAAAACCTAACCAGTGACCAAGTTGTTCTGGCGGGTATTGCTGCGCTAAATCATATTGTTTGGTTTGCGCTTCATCGAGTTGCTTTTTTGCATACTCAACAAATCGCTCTGGTATAACTTCTTCAAGTTCCAGTAGCTCTTCTACATTAACTTCATCAAGAAGTTTAAAAGCCTCAGTGTCTTCTAGTGTTTGCAGCAACCACAAGCAACTATCTTCACTTAAATTAACAAAAATTTCGTGTTGCGTGTCTTCGTCAAGCAACTGCCAAATTTCAAGTCGTTGTTCTTTTGGTATCGCCTCAAAAAGTAATGACAGGTGCTCTGTTGAAAGCGTTAACTGCGCATCTGCTAATAATTTATTTTTGCGTTCTGTTGTATCGCATTGCAATAAATCATTTATGAGCTGTGGAAGTTGGTCTACCGGATACTCAATCATCTTAAAACCTTAAAATTTAAAAGCGCACATTATTTATAGTCTACTTGAACAATAAAAAATTGCAGAAAAAACGTGAACTTATTAAGCATGCGCAAGCTATTTTTGCGCATTGTATGGGCAAACTAAATGCAGTACTAATATTTATTTTAAAAAATTAAAAAAACAGTAAAAGGAATTGTTTTTGAGGGATTAAACAACAAGTAAGCAAACCAAAGGGATTACTTATAATAAAAAAAATCCCATATTAGCTAGGCTAATATGGGCAAAATCACACAATGAATTAGGTGTTTTTAAATTACGGTTTGTGCTTTAAATTAAAGTCTATCAGTAATATTTCGTACTAAGTCTGAATCTACAAATTGAGTAATAAGTGCAGCGCCCCACGCATAGCCACGCTGTATTGGGTAACCTTTAAAAATCCAGCGTTTACGCACGTGATTAAAGCGCTCTAAATAGTCTTGCTTTTTTTGTGGTAGAGGTTGCTCACCCAATTTATTCCATGCTTTATATACACCTGACATGTCAGACCCTCGCATAAAGCGTTGCAACCAGCGCGGAAAACGTGAAAAGCTAATAGTGGACTGAAAATCAATAAAATAAGGTTTACCGTCTGCGCCACATAAAATGTTACCCATATTACGCAAGTCTAAATGCACGATGCCTTTACGATGCATTTTTGCTACTTGACGCTCAAGCTCGCTAAAAAAGCTTACTGGTAGCGTTTTATCTTCATGAATTAAAGCGCGCAGTGGCGTGCCTTCAATATAGTTATAAGCAACCGCTATCGGCGACAATCTACAAAAGCGGTTAGCAACTGCATCAAGCTCTGCTAAGCGGCTCAACCCTTTATACTCTTGATTTACCGATAGTCGCGCAAATGTTTTGCGGATAAATAACGGGCTTTGGCTAAAATCTTTAACAATTAAATCAAATTCATTATCTTTATATCGATACACAATCGCGTTAGCAAAACGTCCCTTATGGACAACACTTAAGTGATGTTGCATAAAAGTATGTTCTGGATATTGCTGCTGTAATTGTACTAACAAATTATTTTCAATCATAACAAACCTAACAAGATGATAACTTTAATTGCCTAGGCAACTATATTATCAAAGTTAGATTCTACGCACAATCAGATCAACTAATTAGCACGCTAACTTTCTGTTGAAACAGTATCGCTATTTTATTGATAATCTATTTGTGGGGGGAATTTCGGGTAATGTATCTAGATTATTTATAGCTTTAAATAATAAGTCTATTATTTGATTTTTTTCTGGCTCTGAAAAACCATTTAATGCTTGAGCATAGACTTCGTTTACTACAGGCATTATTTCTGGACAAAGAGCTTTACCTTTTTCACTTAAACACAAAATAGTTGAGCGCTTATCAAGCTCACATTGCGTTTTAATAATGAGTCCTTTTTCTTCAAGTCGGTTTAGTAAGCGGCTCATAGCGCCACGATCATAAACCATATACTCACAAAGTCCTGCAAGCGTATTAACCGACTCTCTCGCAAGTAGTACAACCACAATATATTGCGCAGAAGTTAAGTCCATAGGAAGTAACTTGGCA
Organism: Pseudoalteromonas sp. MelDa3; assembly: GCF_002863625.1. Classification (NCBI taxonomy): domain Bacteria; kingdom Pseudomonadati; phylum Pseudomonadota; class Gammaproteobacteria; order Alteromonadales; family Pseudoalteromonadaceae; genus Pseudoalteromonas; species Pseudoalteromonas sp. MelDa3. The sequence goes on from NZ_PJBR01000019.1 coordinate 24,898, forward strand.
TCAACATGAATGGCTAATCTCGAGCGTAAAAAAGACACTAAACGCCCCAAGTCTTGCTCTGGCGCTAACTCTTCTCGAGTACAACGTTTAATTGATGGCATGTTTTGCATGGTTATTCCACTGTATAGGTATATTTGCATGCTGATAGACCTTAACACATACAAAAAATTCAATAATTTTTATAAAAACTAAGCAGCTAAAACTAAGCCACAAAAATAAAGCCGCTATTAGCGGCTTTTACTGTAAAGCTTTAAACTTTGTTAAATTTTAAACTGGCCAACAAGCTGGCCTAAGTTTTCACCACGCGCAGCTAAATGCTGGCCTACCGAAGAGGTAGTTTTGCTTGAAATAGTTAGTTCATTAACGATTTCTTGAATGGCAAATACATTACGGTTTATTTCTTCTGTAACGCTACTTTGCTCCAGCGCCGCTGTCGCAATTTGCGTACTCATGTCGTTAATTGATCTAACTGAGGTTGTTACCGCACCTAAACTTTCTGAAATAGCACGAGACGATTCTACTGAGCGATTACAACTATTCTGACTCGCTTGCATTGCTGCAACTGCATCTGATACTAAATTATGTAACTCACTCAACATTTCACTAATCTCTAATGTGCTAACTTGAGTACGACTTGCTAAGCTTCTTACCTCATCAGCAACAACAGCAAACCCTCGCCCTTGCTCACCTGCTCGTGCAGCTTCTATTGCAGCATTAAGTGCAAGTAAATTTGTTTGCTCGGCAATTCCACCAATTACGCTTAGTACACTATTAATCTTTTTAGATTGATCACTGAGTGAATCAACTTGTTCTGCGGCTAGGTTTATCTCGCCCATTAGGTTAGACACCTCACTGAGTGAAATATCAACACACTCTTGAGCTTTAGCAACTTCTTGCGTTGCCGCTTGGGTTGACTCTGCCACTTGATTCGTATTTTGAGCCACCTCATGAGAAGTAGCCGACATTTCGGTAATAGCCGTCGCAACAAGGTCTGTTTCATGATTGTGATTAAGTAGTTTGTCTTCAATTAATCGTGTTTGTGTATTTATATCACTAGAGGCTGTTTTTACATCGTGTGTTACATCAACCACATTGGCAATAATGCCATGTAGCTTACTTACAAACATATTAAATGCTTCGCCAAGTTGGCCTATTTCATCGTTAGTATCAATATCTAAACGTTTGGTTAAATCGCCCTCACCTTTAGCAATGTCGTCAAGGCTTTGCGCCATGCGCTGTATTGGTTTTACCATTGTATTTGCGGCAACTAACGCACATACAATAGTTAACACAACCCAAAATAAAGCAATTAGCAATAAGGTCACTACCTTATCATTCATGTGCTCTTGCATTGCTGTTTGATATTTAAGTAGTTCTGCGTCTATATCATCCATATATGCGCCAGTACCAATCATCCAGTTTGTACCTGGGATCATTGCTGCATAGCCCATTTTTTCAACTAAGCCTGTGGTATTTGGTTTTTGAAAATGATAGTTAAAAGCGCCACCGCCTTTTCTAGCTTGATCTAATAAGCCCACTATTATTTTTTTACCGTTAGGGTCAGTCATCCCTATTTTGTTTTGCCCTTCAATAGCATCACCTAATAATGCATGAAAAACACTAACGCCATTTGTGTCGTATATAAAAAAGTAACCGCCTTGACCAAATGTTAAATCTCTTAAAGCGTTTTTAGCATCTTGCTCAGAGCCATTTGCTATTTGATAGCGCACAATTTTACTGGCAATTTCCACCTCGGTGCTTAGCAACGTTTGTTTGTCACTTATTAGTTTAGTTTGAAATGCTTCAAAATTTTGTTGCTGATTTTTATTCTCTAAATAATAAGAACTCAGCATCAAGCTAATCAAAAGTAGCATTAAGGGCAATATAGCTAATAACAACAGTTTGTTTTTCAAGCTTAAATTACTCATTATTTCTCCGGGGTATATAAATGCATATATAGCGACAATAGCCAAAAATTAAATTACGGCTGTTTACATTGTTTTATTGGGTTTAAAAGCATAGTAAATAAAAAAATTGGTGGGAGTAAACTCATACCATGCTCAATTAGCTGATATTATAGTCACAAGGAAGGTATTTGGACACTAAAAACACTGAGACCTTCGTATTAATTAATATATAATTTGCCACTCTTTCATTAGAGATTTAAAGTTCTAGCAGCTGCATTGATCTAAACTTAATTTTATAGCGTACTAAGACGATTAATCACCAGCTATGTAATGAGTTAACGCAGGACTCATGTTAGTATTGATTTTAGGTTCATATAAATAATGAACATATAGATATTAAACTTCCATTAACATATAATAACCCTATATTACTAATACCAAACAACTAGAAAAATCGGAACGCATCACTTTGAGTCACAGTTATAATCTAATAAAAATGAATTATTAATGAAATATATTTTATACCTTGCACTTTTAGTGTCTGCTCATGCATTCTCAGCACCTGTAAATAATAGTATCGCTTTTTACTACTCAGCGCCGATGCCATTAGCCGAAATGACCTTTTATTCTCGCGTTGTAGTCCAGCCTGATCTTGTGACTGAGCACGAACTTAATTGGTTTAAACAGCGTAATATTGCTGTTTATGCTTATTTAAGTGTTGGTGAGTCGTTTAATCAAAGCGAGTCATCACTTAGCATAAACCCCAACTGGAATAGCCACATTGCGGATTTAACATCAGCACATTGGCAACAATATATTGCAAATAGCGCTGCGGCATTAAAAGCACGTGGCTTTAGCGGCTTATTTTTAGATACCCTTGATAGCTATCAGCTATTAGATGCTACACACAGTAAACCCGATCAACAAGCTGGGTTAGTCACCATAATAAGCTCACTATCTGAGACTTTTGATAAGCACCTTATCCTTAACCGGGGCTTTGAGTTATTGCCTAAACTCGCTAATTTAGCCAAAGACTTAGTTGCTGAGGGTTTGTATAGCCACTTTAATCCGACCGACAATAGCTATAAACTGACCAACAAAAACGACCAAGATTGGCTAAGCGCACAATTAAAAACAGCACAAGACTTAGGCCTCAACGTCCAAGTTATTGATTATGCAAAGCCCGATAATCGCCTCGCTATGGCACAAAATATTATAGACGCCGGTTTTAATCCATGGGTAACCGATGGTCACCTGCAAACATGGGGAACATCATCAATTACACCGGTGCCTAGGCGCATTTTGATCCCTTATAACAGTAACGTAAAGCCACTCATTTACACTACCGTACATTTAAAGCTTGCGACCATGATTGAGTATTTGGGGTACATACCTGATTACATAGATATGGCAAAGCGCGATTTACCTTTAGTTGATCCTAGCTTACATGCTGGTATTATTTCGTGGACCTCAAGCGACGCATTTTACACACCAACACTTAATAATTGGCTTGAAGCTAATTTAGGTGTGGTGCCAGAGCTTATTTTAGGCGAGTTACCACAATCAACTAAATTATTATTAAGCTTGGGTATTGAGTCGTTAAACACACTGCCTGAAGGTCCATATAAACAAGATAGCTTTGCACCTTGGCTCAAAGGAGAATCCACAACACCTCCCCCTATTGTTAAACCATACTTACTAAAATTAGCAACTGATGCGACTCCTTTAATTACAATAAAATCATCGGATGACACAATAGTTGTACAAGCTGCTAAAACTAAATATGGCGCAGTAGTAGTTGCTCCTTGGCTAATTGATACATTTCCGATGGAAGGCAGCAAATGGGTTATTGATCCGCGTACACTACTAACTCAGGCTATGGGACTACCACCTATATTAGTGCCAGATACAACCACCGAAAGTGGCAGGCGAATGCTTACGCTGCATATCGATGGAGATGGATTTACAAGTGTTGCCCACTACGCAGGTAAGCCTTATTCAGCAGAAGTAATTCGAGATGAAATAATTAAACACTACAAACTACCATTAACGTCATCAGTGATCCAAGCTGACATTGAAGAAGGCGGTATTCATTCTAAACAAAGTGCCAAACTCGAAGGTATTGCGCGTAGTATTTTTAATCTGCCTTACGTGGAAGTTGCTTCACACACTTATAGTCACCCCTATTTCTGGACTGCACTATCTGGGCGGAAAAAAATAGATGAAGACGACACCGATTACGGTTTTCATCTAGATGTACCTGGCTACAACACTATCAGCCTTAAAAAAGAAATTACAGATTCGATAAAATATATTGATGAAAAGCTCACACCTAAAAATAAAAAAACAGTGATGATGTTATGGTCAGGCGATGCAACACCAGGCCCTAAAGCGCTTGAACTGGCTCGTGATGCTGGTGTGCTAAACGTAAATGGCGGCAACACTGATGTAAATTCCGATAACCCTAGCCTTACACATATATCACCTATTGGCCGCCCTGAGCGTGATTTGTTGTATCAAATTTATGCCCCCATATTAAATGAAAATGTTTACACTAACTTATGGCATGGCCCTTATTATGGCTTTAGACGCTTAACTGAAACTTTCGAAATAACAGAAAAGCCGTATAGGTTAAAACCTTACACTATTTATTATCACTTTTATTCAGGTGAGGTTCTTGCGGGCTTAGACGCTCTTAAACACAACATAGATTATGTTTTAGCAAGGCCAAATACACCGGTGCATTTAAGCCACTATGCAAAAGTAGCAAAAGATTTTTACTTTTCTGCACTTGCAAAAAACAGTAATAATGAATGGTTATTTAGCTCAAAGTACATTCGTACTCTACGAATACCTACCGATTTTGATGTGCCAAACATAGCTCAAAGTGAAGGTGTATCTGGTGTAACTGAAAAAGGTGACTACATACATATTATAAATAACATAGCTCGCCTTAGCTTTGATCACAGCCATAATAGTAAAAAACCTTATTTAGCGTCTGCAAATGTTGTTATTAATAACTGGCAAGTTAACGGGCCTGTTAGTTTTAAAGCGTGGGTACCCGCTTCACTCGATTTAATGAATGCACGCTCTTGCGAATTTGTATCTGGTTTGGGTGAGCGCTTTAAAGGTATTAATCGAGGTGAATTAACACATTTTGAAATACCTGCAGGTGACTTTTATGGTTACCTTAACTGCAACGGAGCTGCTCTATAATGAATACTAAAAAGCGCCCTCAGTTAATTTCTGTAAAAACAATATTAGCGATATTAGCTGTTAGTTGTTTTGCACTTTATGCATTATTTCCTCACACCTTATTTTTTGAAGATGATGCACTTTCACAAGATTATACCTTTGAAAAATCGTACCTTAATGCAGCGCTCAACACAGAGCCCGGCAACGAAAAGCTTCGCGCAAAGTTGGTTGAGCTGTATATAGGGCTTAGTGAGTATTCACAAGCGACTAACGAGCTTGAAAAGCTACCTAGAGGTGAGCGCAAAGCGACGCTTGAAATAAAGCTACTTTACTCATTATGGCTAGCAAGCGGGGCTAATATTGACGACCGCTTTGAAGAACTATCTTTAAAAATAGGAGCTCATAAAAATTGGAACGAACAAATACTAACTATTGCAAAAGCAGTTGGGTTAAACGCAAAAGTTGCTCAGTACTATCAAAAAAATAAACAGCCACTCCTTGCAGCCGATTACTGGTTAAGCGCAGGCGAACCAGGCAAAGCACTCGCAATTTATAAAATAAATATAAATGCTGACATTGCAGCTAAAGCGATTGAAACTGCACTGGGCGCAAATAACCCGATTCAAGCTTATGCATGGTGGAAAACCTATGGCGACCAAGCCGATGTTAAACGCACCCTTTATTTAGCTAACCTAGCTGGCAACACAGAAGATGCAGCTCAAGCCATTGAAAGCTTATTAAAAGCTGAGCCAAATAACACCGACTACTTAACACAAGCTATGCACCTGCGTTTAGCAAATGGAAATGCAAAAGGGGCAGAACAATTACTCGCAAAGCTATTACTACAGAGCCCAGATGACAAAGAGCTACATTTATTAAATTGGAAGATAAAGCGCTGGCAAAACAAGCCTAAAGAAGCTCTTCGAGAATTTAAATGGCTAATGTCTAACAAAGCCGTAACTCCTGCGATGCTTACCGACAGTATTAACGATGCCACCGCTTTATATTTATACCAAGATGCTAATGATATATACGAATATAAGGCGCAAAACAGAAGTCTGAAAGGCAATGGTTTTGCTAATTGGATGCAAGCTAACGAATTTATTGGTAACACAAAGCAAGAGTTAAACAATATTGAACGCTTTGAGCAAATAAATGGTAAAAGTGTATTATCACAATACTGGAAAGCAAAAGTGCTTCACGATACTGGTAATTTAAAAGCCTTAAGAGTCTTGTGGCCTACATATAAAGGGCCTAAAAATGAAGAAGATTTACTTTGGATTGCCCGCGCATTTTGGCTAGAAGATGACTTTGCTACAGCTCTGCAAGTGCTAAAAAGTAAACAACAAAGTTCTGATGATGAGTTTTGGAGCGCCAATGTAGACATGGCAATGCGAGTCCAAGACAAAGCTCATGAGCTATATGCATTAGAACAGTTACAAAAAATAAGCCCTTTAAGCGTAGGCGACATGCTGCACTACCAACAATTACGCTTTGAAGGTCGGCCTCAGGAGCTTCTTGATTATTTATGGAAAAGCGAGTCGCAAACTGACCGTCAATTGATTCAAATTGCATTATTAAGTACACAAGTAAATGATGCTAAATCAGTTGCACGTATTCATGCTGAACTTGATAAGCAGCGCTACAATAAAGCCCTCTACCCTGCTTGGTTAATTCTTTCAAATTGGTATCAAAACCAAAGTGATTTAAATTCAGCTTATACAACTTTAAACCGCGCTGCTAAATTAAGCGAATATGACTCTGATGTTGTGCTTGCACAAGGTTGGTTAGCGCTGCAAATGCATGACACTGTAATGATTGGCCGCATTTTAGCTCGCTATTCTCAAAGCGATCCTTCCTATGCGTGGACCCAGCTATTAGCAAGCTTATCTATTTATGATAAATCATATAACAGTGCTTACTTTTATTTGCGTAAATTAGCCATTGCAGATCCAAGTGACTTAACAACACTGGTTAACTTAGCCGATGTAATGAAACAACTTGGCTACTATGCAAATGCTGCTGAACTTAATCACTATTTACTGCAACACTTACCTAAAGATAAATATGCATACAGAGGCTTAATGTTCCGCTGGGCGGGCGCGATGGCTGTTCCTCATTTAATGCAATTAAACACAATGGAAGAACTTGCCCCCGACACTATTGGTGAGCCCCAAACAAACTGGTGGTTAGCGCGCAGGGCTGCACAAAAATTAGAGCCATGGCAAAAACTACAACTTTATATGACCAACGGCGAATTTAATAAAGCGAAACAGCTTATCGCTGAAGGTTCACTAAGCAAATTAGATGAGCTAAACGCCCTACTCTATTTAAAACAACCCTATGCCACCATGCAACGTTGGTACGAAGAACTCACTGGCGAGGCAAATGAATCGCAATTGAGTTTACTCAGAAATGCACGCGCATCCTATTTTAGAGCGCTTGAAATAAACCTATCGCCAGAGGCTGGTTTAAACAGTAGCCAGTACGATGTAAACGTTTATTTTCCTTATGCTAATGGGCAATGGAAATTAAGTTTAAGTAATCAGCAAAATCTTGATAACAACGGATTACTGTTTGCGATAGAAGATAAAATGACATTTGGTCGTTGGTATTTTGATGCAAAAATAGATTCTCACCAAGGCAGCTTAGTTAGCCGTCAAGGTTTTAGCTTGGACTCTCGTTATCAATGGGATTCGCGTACACAGGTAGGTTTAAAGCTTGAATATAATGTTGAAAACCGCCAATCAGAAGCGCTACTTAGCTATGCTCAGCTAGATAAAGCCACGGCCTATGTTAACTACAATATTGATGGTAGACAAAACGTACAGCTATCAGCAGCAGCGATGTCTTTTTCTCGAAGAAGCGATGGAAGCTCACTAATAAATGGCCAAGAATATAATGCACGTTACCAATACAGCATTTTAAAAGACCGCCCAATTTGGAACGCTTATTTTAGTGCGCAATGGCAAGACTTTGAACGTGTTAATGCCTTAATAAATACAGATGCAAGTAGACGACCGCTAAGAGTTGACCTTCAACCATTTAGACGTTTTGCACTAGGGACCTCATTTGCTTCAACTGGTTCTTTAGAACCTCCTTATTTAGGCGCAAGCCCTTCGTGGTTATTTGATATAAGTACTGGCTATCAAACACTTAACGATACAGTAGATGTATCAGTTTCAAGTGGCGCAGGTTGGTCTGTACTGGGCGATGATTTATTTAAATTACAGCTGGGTTACCAAAGTAGTAATAAAGTGGGTAACTCAGATACACAATTACAATTAGGTTATTACGTACATTTTTAATGTTAGGAGAGAGTATGTTTCGTTTAATTATACCGTGTTTGGTATTACTATTATCAGCATGTACCACCAGCAGAGTTGCTGATGATGTAGAGCTTAGCCCTTCAAAAATTGTGGCATTAATGCCACTTGTTAATCATGCTCAAACACCGCTTGCAGGTGAGCGTGCTGAAGATATTTTAGCCAGTATTTGGCAACAAAATAAATTACCAACTCTTATACGCGCACCTCGCGTAAACACCAAAGAGCTTCCACCACTGGACGATCAATACCGTTTAGACAATGCTATGCAGTGGTTAAGCACTCAACAAGCTGACTATGTACTAACAGGCAGCATTGAAGAGTGGCGCTACAAAGCTGGGCTTGACGGCGAACCCGTTGTTGCACTTACATTATCACTCACTGAAAATGGACAAACAACGCCGATTTGGACGGGTACTATTGCTAAAAGTGGTTGGGGCCGCGATAGCATTGCAGCAACAGCACAAGATGTGATTGCCGATTTAATTTCTTATATAGAGGTTAGTGAGTGAAAACACATTTCCTTAGACCAAGAGACGTTCCTGAGCTACAAATATGGGCTGAGGTATTTATATTTACCGCGCTTGCTTTAGGGCTGCCTGTATTATTTAACGCAGAGGACCCATTTTGGACTGAGGGAGGGTTTTCGTGGCCTGTACTTGGCCCACTTTTAGTTTCTCTACGTTATGGCTTTTCAAAAGGCTTTATTAGTATTTTATGTTTGCTTGTTGGTCAACTTTTTTTACTTCAAGCAAATATTTTATCACCACAAAGCGACTTCAATATTAACGCCATGATTGGCTACATTATTGTAATTATGATCACTGGCGAATTTAGGGATGTGTGGGAACGTACTAATCAACAACAAAGTATTCAGCTTGAGTACGTAACCGATCGCCTTGAAACATTTACTCGTCAGTATCACTTAATTAATTCATCTCACGATAGAATAGAGCAAATGCTTGCTGGCCATACGTTAAGTTTGCGTGAATCGCTACAAGCAGTAAGAACCTCTATCGGGCTATTAAAAGAAAGAAGACTTGATAGCGCAGCGCAAAAAATAATCGACCTATTCGTTGAATATGGTTTATTAGAAAGAGCGGGTTTATATAAAGTTGAAAACGACACTGTTTTAGAGCCACCACTTGCCTCTATTGGCCAAATGGGTCAAATAGCTGAAAATGATCCTCTTATATTAGCGATGATTGAAGAAAAAGAATTAGTATCAGTAAAAGACGCAAAAACTGCGTTAGGTATAAGTAAATACCATATGGCAATCCCACTTATCGACGTAAATAATACAATTTATGGCGCTATTTTAGTTGAAAGAGTACAATTTTTTGCGCTTAAAAATACCACTCTTACACTACTTGCTGTTATGGCTGGGCATATTGGCGACCTACTGCGCCATGAAATAACAAACCCAGTAATGACTTATGAAGAGTCTCCATACTTTATTCGCCAAGTTAAACGCGCGAATAAAGAAGCTAAACGATACAACATTCCATCGCAGCTGCTAAAAATAAAAGCCAATAATATTACTGATAAATCGACTCAACTTATGAGTTATTTAAGTGAAGCACGCCGTGGTTTAGACATTTATTTGTATGATAATCAAAATCAGGTATTACTGCTATTAATGCCATTAGCTGATGAACTTGAAAAAGCAGGCTTTATTGCCCGAATGAACACCTGGTGTAAAGAGCGTACGGGTAACACTTTAGCTGAGCTTGATATTGTTATTGAGCAACAACTTGCACTACCAATAAGCTCAGATGATATAAAGAGATTGGTTTCACTTTCATGATTATAATTATTGTAGCGGCTATTTTAGGGTGTATTTGCCAGTACTTTGCACTAGTAGAAGTACTGGAAACACCTAATTGGTTTTTAGCTATATTATTGCATGCTATTGCTAGCATCCTTTTTGCTATTGTTAGTTATGTTTTTATACCTAAAAAATACAAAACGACTCCTTATAGCTCTTTGCTACTCATGTTTTTATTATTGTTTACATTACCAGTACTTGGAATTATAGGTGTTGTAGTAGCGCTTACGTTTGCTCTTTGTAAACCTCTCAAAAACGACGAGATAGAAATAGAAGAGCATAAAATACCTGAGCTTCCTTTTGAAGCCAGAGCAATATCAGCAAACCCGACCTATTCTATTGGCGGACTTAAAGCAATTTTGAAGCACGCGAGTGAACCAAATAAACGTTTAAGTGCTGTAATGGCAGCTCGTCACATGAGTGACTCACAAGCTATTCCTATTTTAAAGCTAGCACTTAAAGATTTAGAAGATGATATTCGACTACTCGCCTACTCAACCCTTGATGGTAAAGAAACCAAACTCAACGAAAAAATCAGTTTGTATCAGCAAGAAATAGCCGTTACGACTAAGCAGCCTAAATTGAGTAATTTACAAAAACAACTAGCAGAACTGTATTGGGAACTAAGCTATTTGGGCTTAGCCCAAGGAGCACTTCGTAAATACGTTTTAGAAAAAGCCGAAGCACTTGCATTGCAAAGTGTTGAACACGTAAAAACACCTGCAACCTTTATATTTTTAGGCCGTATATCTTTAGCCTTAGACAAATACGAAATAGCCCATGAGTACTTACTTAAAGCAACTGAGTTTGGTATGGCAAGGCGTCATGTTCTCCCTTATAAAGCCGAAGTTGCCTTTTGTATGAACAAGTTTGACGACTGTAAACGCTATTTAAAAGAACTCCCAGAACAACCTAAAGGCAGTGAATTACGTCATTTGCAGGAGTATTGGCATGAGTAATAAAAATGCAGACATTTTACTGCTTTTGGAAGGTACCTACCCTTACGTACGTGGTGGTGTATCTAGTTGGGTTCATCAAATAATTGAAGGGTTACCTCATTATAACTTTGAGCTTGTTTTTATAGGTGGAGCACCAGAGCATTATGGCGAGATTCAATATACTTTACCTGAAAACGTTACCAAGCTGCATGTTCATTATTTAGTGGAAAATGATACTTCTGAAATAAAAGCCAAGCATGGGGTTAAATATAAAAAAGAGCTCTTTGATTTCTGGCAACAACTACAAAATTATTTTAGATATTGTAACGAGCCTATCCCGACTGAATTGTTAAAATTTGCATTTGAAACTTTGGCTAAAAAAGACGGTATTAACGAAGCCGACTTTTTATATAGTGAATCATCGTGGCAAGTGCTCACTAATTACTATTCAACTTTTTGTGATGAATCCTCTTTTATTGACTTTTTTTGGTCATATCGCAATTTATATAAACCGCTATTTAAAATAGCCGAAATTGCACGTGGACTTCCAAAAGTTAAACTTATTCACTCAATATCTACCGGGTATGCTGGTATTTTAGGATCTGGTGCCAGTGTTATAAGCGATACTCCCTTTTTGTTGACCGAACATGGTATTTACACCAAAGAGAGAAAAATAGATCTTATTCAAGCCAGTTGGATCAAAGAGTCTGAACAAAGCCTAGGTAAAAACTTAAATACCGAGATGGGCTTTATTCGCCGAATGTGGATCAGCTTTTTTGAGCAAATAGGCCGAACAACATATCAAGAAGCAGATAAGATCATTTCGCTATACGACGGTAACAGACAGCGCCAAATAAAAGATGGTGCAGCGCCTGAAAAAGCATTTGTTGTACCTAATGGCATTAAAACAGTACGCTTTATTGAAGCGCTTGATCAGCGTCCAAAACAGATACCACCGGTTGTTGGGTTAATTGGACGTGTAGTGCCTATAAAAGATATTAAAACCTTTATACGTGCGATTAAAGAAGCGCAATCGATATTACCAGAGGTCGAAGGCTGGATCATCGGCCCTTATGAAGAAGATCCGCAATATTACAAAGAGTGTGAACTACTTGTAGGCAGCCTTGATTTACAAAACAGTGTTAAGTTTTTAGGTATGCAAGATATTACCAAAATTTTGCCTAAGCTCGGAATTGTTGCTTTAACCTCGATTTCCGAAGCGCAGCCTTTAGTACTTTTAGAAGCAATGGCGGCCGGTGTGCCTGTACTGGCTAGTGATGTTGGCTCGTGCCGCGAAATAATCGAAGGCGGAACCGATGAAGATAAAGCATTAGGTAAAGCAGGTGAAGTTGTCTCAATTGCTTCTCCTAGCGAAACAGCACAACAAATATCAAATATGCTAACAAATGAGCAAGCTTGGCTTGAGTATCAAAAAAGTGGTTTAGACCGCGTACAAAAATTTTATGACGAGAGCCACATGTTTGCCCGTTACGATAAACTTTATAAGGATACAATGGCATGGCCGGAATAGGTTTTGAGATACGAAAAATTCTCAAAAAAAATACCCTGCTCTCAGTTTTTGAAGCATACGGCTACGCAGGTTTAATAGGCTCAGGCCCCTGGCTGCTCTCTATTGTAGCGTTAATGCTAATTGGTATTTTAAGTTTAGGAATTGTATTACCTAAAGTACTTATTATTCAATTTTTAACGCTTGTTACCTACATGATGGCTGCCTCACTTATTTTAACGGGTGGCTTGCAGTTATTACTAACTCGGTTTATTGCCGATTTGTTTTTTCAAAAAGAAGAGGCAAAAGTACTCCCTAATTTACTTGGTGCACAACTTGTAACAACAATAGCTGCGTTATTGGTGGGCTTAGCTGTATGGCCTATGCTCCCTATACCCGTTGTTACTAAGATTATAATTTTAGGTGCCTTTGTAAGCTTATGTAATCAGTGGCTTGGCGCTATTTTTCTATCAGGTATGAAAGAATACCGGTTAATTTTAATTACCATGCTAAGTGGTTACGCCTTTATGGTATTGCTTGCATATTTATTAAGAGATTGGCAGTTAGACGGCTTATTTTTTGCGTTTTTTGCTGGCGAAGCACTGCTCTTTTTTAGCTTTTTATTTATGATTATTCGCCGCTACCCAGGTGAAAAACTTATAAGCTTTGACTTTTTAAGCAATAAAAAAGTGTATTACAGCCTATTCTTTTGTGGTCTGTTTTATAACATTGGTGTGTGGGCTGATAAAATCATTTTTTGGTATTCGCCAAGCACATCAATTCAAATTATTGGCACGTTAAGAGCTAGCCCAATTTACGACTTACCTATATTTTTAGCTTATTTGTCTATTATTCCCGGTATGGCAGTATTTTTAGTAAAAATGGAAACCGACTTTGTAGAAGAGTACGACCGTTTTTACACCGCTATTCGTGGTGGCTCATCTCTTGAAGAGATCTACATATTAAAAGACAGTATGATCCAAACTGCGCGTGCCGGTTTATACGATATATTTAAAATTCAGGGTATTACCGTTGCCTGCTTATTATTATGGGGTGAGCAGATACTTACCTTTATTGGCATTGATCCAAACTATAAAACGCTTTTATTTATTGATGTAGTCGGTGTAGGGGTACAAGTTATATTTTTATCTATTTTAAATATTTTGTTTTATTTAGATAAACGCTCAACAGTGCTATTTTTAGCGGGGTTATTTCTAGTAATCAATGTTGTTTTAACTTTGTTATCAATTGCTTTTGGACCGCAGTTTTATGGCTATGGCTTTGCATTAGCGACTATTATTACCTCGGTAGTAGGATTATTTTGGCTTTCAAAACAATTTGAAGATTTAGAATACGAAACGTTTATGCTGCAATAGCATAATATAAAAACTTAGCATAAAGGCTGTAAGCTACAGCCTTTATCGTTACGTTAAAAACTCTAATAAACCGCGCTCAAACCGACTAAGATACTTTGTTTTACGGGGTAATTTAAAATTGTCGCGCCAATGAGTTTGTTCTGATTCATTTTTCTTACAAAGCTCAATAACATCAGGGTGAATATAAGAATTACGCGCTATTGTTGGCGTATTCCCAAGCTTTGAAGACACTTCATCAAGCATTGTTTTTAATGTAATAGCGCCTTTTGCTTCATACACTTCTTTAAAAGCAATCACACTTGCTCGCCATGTTCTAAAGTGTTTTGCGCTAAATTCTTCACCCATTATATTTTGAATATACTGATTGATTTCAGTAGAGGTAACGTTAGAGCGCTCCCCCCCTTCTATATATTGAAACAAGTGTTGCCCGGGTAAGTCCTGAAGTTCCTTAATAACACTACTCAATGCTTTATCCGTTATATTTACTTCCCTTTCTTTGCCTGATTTTGCACGGTATTTTAATCTAATATTTTTACCTGTTAATTTTGCATGCCTTGATCTTAGGGTTGTCGCTCCGAAACTTTTATTTTGTTTTACATTACGTTCATTCCCCACCCGTAAAGCACCTAAATCCATTAATCTAACAATGGCAGCTAAAGTACGTTCATAATCGAGCTCATCACCTTGCAATGCTTCCTTTAATTGAGCCCTAAGTAACGGCAGCTTATGTCCAAACACACTACAAGCTTGATACTTTTTAGCATCTTGTTGTTGTGTAAATAATGGATGATACCGGTACTGTTTTCGTCCTTTACTGTCGTAACCTGTTGCTAAAATATGCCCATTTTCTTCAGGGCAAAACCATACACTTTTATAAGCAGGCGGGAACGCGAGTGAATTTAAGCGCTCAATAACGGCCTTCTCTTTAATTATTTTTCCTATTGGGTCAAAATACTGCCAATGTTTGTTTTTTTGCTTTCGGGTAATTCCGGGCAAACTATCATCAACGTAAATCAATTCCATCATTCCTCCTCAAGCATTTAAAAGAGATATTGTTAACTCGCTTAAGCTTATATTTCAAAGCATAGAATGTACCACTTTAAAATAACCTTAAACTGAACGACTTTATTGATATATAATCAAAAATTGAGCAAAAACAAAAATACGATATATATAATGGTTATTATAACTACGCTTATATTCTCCCTTAATTGGGCATGCTGTTTAAAAGGAGCATTCAATGGCTTTTGATTATGGATCGATTGATCTTGGACTAAAAAACCCCTTCAAACTTGAAGGTAAAGTAACAGCTGTAAGAGGACTCATTGAGTCTATAGTGGGTATTAGTTTACTTGTTATTGCTGCGGGCTCAGTAAAAGAAGATACAACCGCTGGATGGATTTTAATGGTGTTTGGCATGCTTATTTTAGCATTTGGCATTCGCTCACTTTCAAGTGGTATTTATGCAACTCTTAAGTATTTTGTAGGCAGAAACCACCCTACTTCACTTGCTTATAACTACAGTAAATCACAAGCATCAACCGCCCAAGAAGAACAAAAAGAAGTAGCCTACACCGCGCAATCACTCGAAGAAATGCTGGTTGGTCGTAAAAACAGTACGTTTAAAGAGCCTAATGGTTTTTTATCACGTTTACTTCACAGCTTAATCCCTAAGTTATTATTCCTACCTTATCCTATTCGTAATGTTGCTCAGCGCTTATTTGGCTCATGGGTAAGTACCCTTGTTGCACTTATTGCTTATGGCCTTGTGGCATTTGTATCTTTATCGGGTTTTACCGGTGAAGCAGGCGAATTAGCATTTCCTGTTTATAGTGCCATATTAATGTTCTACGTGCTTTTTTCGTGGCGCTCTACGGGTAAACCTATTTCTAGAAACGCTGAAAAAAATATTGAAGCACTTGGTACCGGTGCACTCGCTAAAATTATTTCTTTATCTTTTATTCTACCAATCGCTATTGGCCTTTCTATGTCATGGCTGATGAAAGAACAACACATTAGCAAACAAGAAATAGATGGCTGGATTGAGCAACTACCTAGTCTTCATGCTGGCATGTACTTAATTGCGATTATTGTATTAGCCACTCTGAGCTGCGCAATTGCTTTTATTATGATTAAAGCGCGTTTAAATGCAGTTACCCCTTCTGCTGAAGTATCAGAACTACGTGAAAACTGGCAAGAGTCTGTTCATCCAGACGAAATTTTTATAAACCTAGACAATCTAGTAATGGCTAACCGTCGTTATAAAGAAGTACCTAACAGAGTTTATCGCGAATTAGATCCTAAGCTTCAAGAACAAATTGAAGGTAAAGGCGGTTTTAAAGGTGAAATGATCCAAGAGATTCAACCTAAACTGCACTCAATAGACTTAGGTAAAAACTTTACGCTAGCACGGTTACTTGCTTTAGTAAGTGGTAACTTGCTTTATATTATAGCCTTAGCGTTTACTGTGTTTTTAGCGTATTCGTTTATTAATATTTATCATTACGTTGACGCTGCAAATATTAGTAGCTTTAAACAAGCATTTAATAACCAACATGTTATTCAATTTAGTGAGCTATTAATGACAAGCTTTCACTTATTGCTAATAGGTATACTTATTAAAGCATTTGCGCAATTGCTTACAAATACAGCTCATCTATTTTTTGCTGAAATGCAATTTGAATCACTACTAGTGTACTTTAAATGCGAAGGCACATTTACTGAGTCTAAAATATCAACAGGTACTGGTATTCACGATAGTACTCGCTCAGAAAATACTTTAGTACGCAGTAGCATAACGCCTTGGATTATTGTTTCTCGTGTTATTTCTACTACGTTTGCAGCAACAGGTATGAAAAATCTTGAACATCCTCGCCATATTATGGAAATGCATAAAGACGAAGGACAATTACAAGCAATCAAAAAAGACGTTATCGCGTTCTTGAAAGACCGTGAATCGATCGCCTCAATCACCAGTGAGCGTGATTTAGGTAATGCGTCACAAATACATCAATTAAATCAGCAAACGCGTGCTATACCTACTCAGCAAGCGATAGCTAAAGATGACGAAGAAGCTGCAGGGTATTTAAGACAAGAAGAAAACTTATCTCCCGAGCCAAAGGGTTAATTAACTTAAACTCTGGATTATTAGTATTAATGCCACCTTGTAAATTAGGTGGCATTTTTTTATCCTTTATTAACCTCTATTCAATACCTTTTAACTTTACTACCTCTTTTATACTCAACAACATGATTAATATTGGATTAGTCCACAAAGCCCTTGCTTTATGTGCCAAAACACAAATAATGAAGTATTAATCACAGGGTAAGAATGAGGACAATGAGCTATATACTAACCACCCAATGTGCTGACGACGTAGGCTTAATAGCTAAAATCACAGGGCTTTGTCATAAAAATAATTTAAATATTACGCGTAACAACGAGTTTGTAGATAAAGACGCACAGCGATTTTTTATGCGCACAGAGCTTACAGGCGAGCCACAAAGCGACTTTTTAGATCAACTACGCGCACTGTTGCCACAAGGCGCTAAACTTGCCCTACATTGCGGTGCAAAAACTAAAGTAGTTTTACTTGCAACTAAAGAAGCCCATTGTTTAGGTGGTATGTTGCTAAAGCAATTTGAACAAACTCTTAATATTGAAGTATTAGCTGTTATTGCTAACTACGCTGATTTAGAGCCTTTAGCAAAAGGGTTTGATGTGCCGTTTCATGTTGTATCGCACGAAGGACTAACTCGTAGCGAGCACGATCAAAAAGTAGGTGATTTAATTGCCAGCTACAACCCTGACATTATTGGCCTTGCCAAATACATGCGTATTTTAAGTCCTGAATTTGTGGGTCGCTTTGAAGGCAAAATAATTAATATTCATCATTCATTTTTACCTGCATTTATAGGTGCTAAACCTTATCATCAAGCATTTGAGCGCGGCGTAAAAATTATTGGTGCTACCGCTCACTTTGTGAATAATGAGCTTGATGAAGGCCCTATTATTTTGCAGGATGTAACAAGCGTTACACATGCTAATACCGCCGAAATGATGGCTAAAATGGGTAAAGATGTAGAGAAAACAGTGTTTTGTAAAGCACTCCAACTTGCATCAGAGCATAAGCTATTTATTAATGGTAATAAAACTGTAGTGTTTAGTTAACCTAATATCCTTCTTTGAAAATAAGCCCTAACTGTTTTATGTCTAACCTGAGTAGACTTACTACAGTTTGAGCTTATATCTAAATTATAATAATCGAAAACTGCATTCAATCACTTTCATTTAGACACTGAGCCTGCTTATAAATTCGTTTCTACAGGTAAACCTTGTTCTTTATAAATAATTCCACTTTTCATAACAAAGTCAACATTTTGCAATAAATTTATATAGCGCAAAACATCACCTTTTACTGCAATGATATCAGCGGTTTTACCAACAGAGACTGTACCCGTTTTCTTGCTAACTCCCATCATTACTGCAGGCCAGTATGTGGCTGCGCGAATTGTATCCATAGCACTTATATCCATTTGCTCAACCCAAACTGCCATTTCATTCCAAGTACTTTGACAATGAAACTTTGTCGGAATACCGCTGTCTGTTCCAATCAAAAAAACAACTCCAGCATCTTTTAATTGAGCAATTTTTCGTTTTAATGTTGGCTTTCTTAATGGGGTTAATTGCATATATTCTAGTTGTCCAACATTTTTAAGGGAGTTCTGGATATCACTTATCGTGTCTGATTTTAGACCTCGTTGCCAGCATTTACTATCTAGCTTTTCCGGGTTAGCAACCGTTTGCTGATAATTCCATAAACCTTCAACTGTTGGAGTCCAAAATAATGGACCACCGGCAACTCTACCTGTGGCCGTACGCTCTTTCAGCATCTTAACAATATCTTCAGGGTACTCAGGTGCAGTAGTTAACCCTGTGTGCTCAAAGTTATCAACTCCGATTTCAAGCCCTCGTCTTATTTCATCAGGCCTATGTGAATGAGCTACAACTTTCAAGCCTCGCTTATGTGCTTGCTCAACGATCGCTTGTGCCTCTTTAAGCGTCATTTTATCTTGATCTATTAGCTTAACTATATCCATTCCAGCGTCTGCTAATTTATTAACTTTTCTTTTTGCATCACTAACACCATTTATACCCCATCGAAATGCTTTAGCCCCTGAATATGCTTCATGCTGTAAAAATGGCCCTGATACATATAAGTTTGGGCCTGGAATATCACCATTATTTATTCTGTTTTTTATGCTAACGGTATCTGCCAGTGGTGCGCCTAAATCCCGAGCACTTGTAACACCTGCGAGTAATAATTGCAGTGCACTTGCTGGCATAATTTCATCTGACAATCGATTTAGATAGGTTTTATCCCAATGTACATAATCTGAATGACCATTTAACATTAAGTGAGCATGATTTTCCCAAAGCCCTGGCAGTACATCCATTCCCTCAGTTGAAATTATTTTAAAGCTGCTTGGCACATCTAAGCTTTCAATAGTTCCTACCTGTTGAATGATTCCATTTTCAATCAATATCACACTATTTGCGATTGGTTGATTACCAAAACCATCAATTAACCGCCCCCCAACTAAAGCGGTTTTCTCTGCTAAGGTAGAAAAAGAAACGAAACTGGCAATTAAAAATAGATAACCCAATCTAATTTTAGACATAATAATCCCTTTAAGTTTTTTTTTGATTGCTTTTTGATTATTTATTGCACTATT